>JAICKT010000104.1 GCA_025927795.1 Parafilimonas sp.
AAATTGAAGACATCGGATTGCTTCATGCATTAAATAAAAACAGCGGCGCAATTTCTTTGCATATTCCATGGGACATTCCTTCAGATGCAAATCATGTAAAAAACCTGGCTGCACAATTTGATATAAAGTTTGATGCAATGAATTCAAACACTTTCCAGGATCAGCCTAATCAAAAATTAAGTTACAAGTTTGGTTCGATGCAGCACATTGATAAAGCGGTGCGTAAACAAGCCATCAAACATAATATTGAAGTAATAAAATATGGAATTGAATTAGGCTCAAAGGCATTAACCGTTTGGTTAAGCGACGGCAGTTGTTTTCCCGGGCAACTGAATTTTAGGATAGCCTTTCAAAATACTTTGGAAAGTTTGAATGAAGTATATGCAGCATTACCCAACGATTGGAAAATGTTTATTGAATATAAAGCCTATGAACCTAATTTTTATTCAACTACAGTTGGTGATTGGGGACAATCATTTTTATATGCAAGTAAGCTGGGTGAGAAAGCTTATACATTAGTTGACCTTGGTCATCATTTGCCCAATGCAAATATTGAACAAATTGTTGCGTTATTGCTGATGGAAAAAAAGCTCGGCGGATTTCATTTTAATGATAGTAAATATGGAGATGATGATTTAACAACGGGCAGTATAAAACCATATCAATTGTTTTTAATTTTTAATGAATTGGTTGAAGGAATGGATGCACGCAACATGAATCATGCAAACGATTTAGGATGGATGATTGATGCTTCACACAATATAAAAGATCCGTTAGAAGATTTGCTGCAATCTGTAGAAGCAATTATGATAGCCTACACACAGGCATTATTGGTTGACAGAAAAAAATTATCAGACGCACAAAACAATAATGATGTTGTAACAGCGCAGGAAATTTTGCAACATGCATTTCGCACAGATGTAAGAACGTTGGTTGCTGAAGCAAGATTAAGAAATGGTGGCGCAATAAATCCTTTAGCGATTTATCGCAAAGAAAGAGTGAGAGAAAATTTAATTAAACAAAGAGGAAGTAAAACAGTAGCAACCGGATTGTGAGTTCTAAGTAATAAGTTCTGAGTTATAAGTTTGTTCATGAGTATGGAAAATGTGATACTAATTTTTGATGTTGGTAAAACAAACAAAAAATTATTGTTGTTTAATGAGCAGTATAATATTGTATATGAAGAATCAATTCAGTTGAAAGAAACAAAAGATGAAGATGGTTTTCCATGTGAAGATGTACATGCACTAACTGCATGGACTAAAAATTCTTTCAATAAAATTGTTGGCAATGAAAGATTTGAGATTAAAGCAATAAACTTTTCTGCTTATGGCGCCAGCTTTGTAAATATTGATAAAGACGGAAAAACAATAACGCCACTATATAATTATCTTAAACCATATCCTGAAGAAATAAAGCAACAGTTTTATGCAACGTATGGTGATGAAAATGTAATTGCGAGAGAAACAGCATCGCCGGGGCTCGGCAATTGAAATTCAGGTTTGCAATTGTATCGCTTAATATATCAGCAGCCGGAAATTTTTAATCAAATAAAATATTCGCTTCATCTTCCGCAATATTTAAGCTATATTTTTTTAAATAAATACGCAACGGATATAACCAGTATCGGTTGCCATACTATGTTATGGAATTTTGAAACCAACAATTATCATAACTGGGTTCACAAAGAAGAATTGAATAAAAAATTTGCACCAATCTATAACTCAGATAAAATCATTGCGCATTTTAAAATAAACGTTGGTATTGGTTTACATGATAGTTCTGCTGCATTAATTCCATATCTAAAATTTTGTAACGAACCATTTGTGCTTATATCAACAGGCACATGGTGCATTAGTTTAAATCCATTTAATTCTTCCCCGCTAACAGATGAAGAATTAAAAAATGATTGTTTATGTTATTTAACTTATGATGGCAAACCTGTTAAAGCCTCACGTTTATTTGCGGGTTATGAACATCAACAACAGGTAAACAAGCTGGCCTCTTTTTTTAATAAAGCTGTTGAATATTATAAGACAGTTAAATATGATGTTTCTATTTCAGGCAACATAAGAAACAATGCAAACGATTTAAGCAGTTTCAATACATATGAAGAAGCTTATCATGCTTTAATGTTTAGTATAATTCAAAGGCAGATCGCATCAACAAATCTTGTATTACATAATTCAAAGGTGAAAAAAATTTTTGTTGACGGAGGTTTCAGCACCAACGAAATTTATATGCAAATGCTTGCCAATAGTTATAGTGATATAAGAGTATATGCAGCTGTTATTCCACATGCAACAGCATTAGGCGCAGCCATTATTTTACATACACATTGGAATAATAAAAATTTATCTGGAGATTTATTTAAGCTAAAACTTTTTACACAAGATTAGCTTAGCGTTTCCTGAACGCTGGCAGTAAAAGTTTTAGCAGAGCGTTTAGGCACAAACCAATATTTTTCAACAATAAATGAATCATCTGATTTTGCATCAACACTTTCTGTGTTTAATTGCCAGGCAAAATTTTTTGCATTTCTTTTTTTCCAAAATACGCCTGCAACTTTTTTAGGGCTTTCTTCATTAACGCGTGTATTAATTACAAGGTATGCTCTAATTCTTTTCATGAAGGTCTGTTAATTCGTAGTACTCTAAACAAATGTAATTGCTTCGTTATTCATAGCAAATTTCGTTCCATGAGAAATATAAGAGATATAAGTGGCGAGATTCGAATTTATCAGCCGTAGCTTTAGCGAAGATTGATTCACATTAAATAAAATGCTGTTGTATAAAAGCTCTGCAATACCCGCTCTTTAAAAAATATTTTTCAAATTCGTAAGTTCGCTGTTGATTAGTAAACACAGTGTAGGCAACTAATGTTAAACGCAGTAATTTTTTTGTTGATTCAACCCAATATTGTTTGTACAACCTTTATAATATTCTCCGTTGCTGCAATGTAAAATATAAACGTACCACATAAATCTTTTAATGGAAAGGTATAAAATAAAGAAGCCGCCTTCGCTAAAGCTACGGCGGCTAAATTGGAGCTGGCGAGATTCGAACTCGCGTCCAAACATCTTTGCCATAAGCTTTCTACATGCTTAGTTCATTATTACTTGTCGGCAATTAACAGGAAACAAACCAACCAATTAATCGCTTAGCTGCATAATCTTTTGCAACAGTCACAGCCTTCTGTTGCAGCATTCCGTTTTTGTTTTTAGTCGGCGGCGGAGCGTGGTAACAGAACAACCTGCTCAACGCGGCCCTAATGACTAACTAATCACTGATTAGGCAGCCATAGCGAAGTTAGATTCGCCATTTGTGTTTTGAACTTTCAGATTAACGTGCTAATGGTACAACGCACGGCATGCTTACACCTACCGCAAACAAATGCTGTCAAAACCAATACAGCCCCATGTTTTATTTACGATTTGTGATGTACGATTTTCAAAGAGCGAACAGCAAATTTACGAATTTAAGTTCTGAGTTTTTAGTTATAAGTTGTAAGTAATTCTTAATTGTATTTGGGGCTCCCGGCATTCATCATTTTAATTAACCGCAGTTCCCGTTTTTCGTTGTAAATCCGGCACAGAACAAACGCACAGAAGCTTCAGCGGAGTATCCATTCCAAATGCGAAGCATTCATCGAGACAAATAAAAAATAATTGGGCACGAGGTAATCGGGCAGCCGCTCTTCTGCCGAACATAATTCACAACACCACCTGACAGGCTTCAAAAAACTGACAGGTCTGTCAAACAAAATTTAAGAATGATTTTTAAAACTCATCTTCGCATTCATTTATGAAAGAAGATATTAAAGCACAGGAATTTTATCTGCAAAAAATTGATGCACTTCAGCAACAACTAAAAACCTTATATAAAAAAAGAAGTGCAATTGCATGGATACGCTTTGCCATTTTTATTGCGGTATGTTTGGCTGTTTATTTTTTATGGAGCAATGGTTTTTTGGCGATATTAATTTCTATTATTTGCGGCATTGCTTTGTTTTTAATTGCAATATCAAAAGATGCAAATAATAAAAGCGCAATTATAAATCTCGAAACGCTTTTAAAAATTAATATTAATGAAATAAATTATTTGCATCAGAACTTTAGTGATAAGTATGACGGAAAAAACCTTGAACCACCGCATCATGCTTATGCAAAAGACCTTGATGTTTTCGGACAATCATCTTTATTTCAATATATCAATCGCTGTAATGCAGAGCAGTCAATTCAATTATTCGCTGAACGATTATTGCAGCCGCTTGACAAAGAACAAATTCTTCAACAACAAAATGCAATAAAAGAAATACGTTCAAAAATAAATTGGTGGCAACAGTTCCAGGCATTCGGCATAAACGAAAAAATTACACTTGATTCAGAAGGAAAAATAAATAAATGGCTGGCACAGGAAAACAAAATTTTTACAAATACAAAATGGAAATTGCTTTTATATATCTATCCGGTTATAACACTTACGTGTGTTTATCTTTTTTTAGATGATGTTTTATCAACCGGTGTTTTTTCGTTGTTGGTATTGATATTTTTTTTGATTGGATTATCAATCAGCGGAAAAATTAAGGACACATATGTTTTATTGTCGAAGCTTGAGCCAATTGTCTCTACATTGTATAAACAGCTTCACTATTTTGAAAAAGAAAATTTTAACGATAGCTTTTTATCAGCATTAAAAAAATCATTGAAAAATTCTGCTGATACATCTGCTTCATTATCTATAGAAAAGTTACAACAAATATTGGCGCGTTTTGATGTGCGTTTAAACATGTTTGCTTCTTTTATTTTGAATACACTTTTCCTGTGGGATTTATGGCAGATTATTGCGTTGAATGAATGGAGAAAAGCAAATAAATCTCTGGTATCAAACTGGTTTAATACTATTGCACAACTCGAAGTTGCCGGCAGTTTTGCAACACTAAGTTTTAATAACGATGACTGGTGTTTTCCTGAAATTTCAGATGAACATTTTACGTTAGCGGCAAAAGAAATTGGTCATCCCTTAATTATAAAACAACAAAGTGTAACGAATAGCTTTTCAATCAACGGAACTGCAAGAATAGATTTAATCACAGGTTCTAATATGGCAGGTAAGAGTACTTTTTTGCGTAGCCTTGGTGTAAATATAATTCTTGCTTATGCAGGCTCATGTGTATATGCAGAAAAATTTACAGTTTCTGTTGCAGAACTAATGAGCAGCATGCGTATTGAAGATAATCTTGCCGAAAATACTTCTACGTTTTATGCAGAATTAAAAAAAATAAAATCAATTATAGATGCGGTAAATGAAAACAGGCAAACATTTATTTTATTGGATGAAATTTTACGCGGTACTAATTCACTGGACCGGCACACAGGTTCAAAAGCATTAATACAACAATTAATAAAGAAGCATGCAATTGCTGTTATAGCAACACATGATATTGAACTGTCAAAACTTGAAAACAATTTTCCGCAATCAATAAAAAATTATCATTTTGATGTACAGGTAAACAACGAACAATTGTACTTCGATTATAAACTGAAAGAAGGAATTTGTCAAAGCATGAATGCATCTGTTTTAATGAAACAAATAGGAATTGAAATGGCTTAACAGGAAAACTACGTCCCAGATTTTTATCGGGGGCTTTTTTGTAGATTTGAAGTCAAAACCAAAACTGATATGAGTGGTATCTTAAAATGTCCTTACTGTAAAAAAGAAACATCATTTGAAGTAGTAGTTCAGGATGTTATAACGGAGAATAAATCTTTACCTGCTTATTTTTTTAAATGTTATGATTGTGATAGTGTAATTAGTATTCACTTCGCTGACGTATTAGGGAAAATTAAAAATATTGAAAAGAAAATTAATAAGCTATAAGTTGAATTTTTGTAATCAATAGCACCGGAAATATTGCAAATTATATGCATCGGACTATTGTAATATATAATATTCCATCACAAAGTATTTTTATAGCATTGATATAAGATCTCAATTATTTAAACAATCTGAAAACATCCAATCCTAAAGCATACGCCATTAACCCAAGAAGCAAAATCATTCCAACCATTTGAGCATACTCCATAAATTTATCCGTTGGCTTTCTGCCAGTAATAATTTCATAAATGCAAAACAATGCATGACCGCCATCTAACGCAGGTATTGGAAGAATATTCATAAAGGCAAGCACGATAGAAAATATTGCAGTGAGTGTCCAGAAATGTTGCCAATCCCAAATAGAAGAAAAAGCATTTGCAATGCTGATAACGCTACCCACGGACTCATTCGGATTTACTTTGCCCGAAACAATTTGTTGCAGCCCGGTAATATATTTACTTAAAGTAGAAAAGCATTTATGAATACCAACCGGGATTGATTCCGCAAAAGTGTATGACTGATGTACAGTGCCAAACATTTCATCTGGATAAACCTGGCGAAAACCGATTTGTGATTTATCATTCAATTTTGCCGTCACCGTTAAAGTATCGCTGCCACGTAAAACATTTATTGAAATAACCTTATTTGCATAAGGTTTTTTAAGACTATCAAATTGCTGAAAGAATTGTACCGGCTGATTATTTACGCCAATAATTTTATCGCCCTTTTGTAAGCTGCCTTTAATAAAATGCACATCAGATTTTAAAACCGAATCTACAATAACCGGGTATTGCACATCTATAAAGCCAGTAAGTTTTGTATGCGTAAGATCGCTTATTAAACTGCCGGGAACAGGAATATTTATTGTATTGCCATTACGTTTAACCTGCAATGTTTTTATACCCCGTGTAGTCATTATATCCGGCGTTACAGTTAAAATATTTTTTACAGGTTTATTATCAATCGCAATAATATTATCGCCATTTTGTAAGCCGATTTTTTGCGCTAATGAATCTGCATATAACCCATACTTTAAATTTTGCGGCGGTAAATAATCATCACCCCATTTATAAGTTAGGATGATGAAAAGAAAAAGCGCCAGCAGAATATTCATGGTAACTCCGGCAACCATAATAATTAATCTTTGCCATGCAGGTTTGCTTCTGAATTCATAAGGTTTTGCTGGTTGTTTAAGCTGTTCTTTGTCCATGCTTTCATCAATCATTCCAGAAATTTTCACATAACCACCTAATGGAATCCATCCAACTCCATAAACAGTTTCACCAATTTTCTTTTTCCAGATGCTGAACCATGGATCGAAGAATAAGTAAAATTTTTCCACGCGGCATTTAAACCATTTTGCAGTTGCATAATGCCCTAATTCATGTAATGCAACCAGTATTGTAATTGCTAAAATAAATTGTGCGGTTTTTACACCAACGCCAGCCCAGTCTATTGCTAATAATGTCATGTGTACCCTAAATCCCTAAAGGGACTCTTTGAAAGTAAAAAAATGATTTAATTAATTTATCTGTGTGTCTTGATAAAAAATTGTGCAATGATAATACAACATTTGTTAATCAAATAATATAAGATTTCTTCAAGAATATAAATTGATGGCTGGTTATTAATCAGTATAAACCAATCTCTCTTCTCCCTTTAGGGCTGGGGTTATTGGCTTTTACATCTGTATCATTGATGCAGCGAAATTGCGGGCTTCCGCATCGCTGTCGAAGTATTCTTCTAAAGTAGGATTTGGTAAAAAAGAAATTTTATTCATGGTTTGCTCAACCATCGCCGTTATATCCAGAAAGCCTATGCGGTTACGTAAAAAAGCAAACACAGCAATTTCGTTGGCAGCATTTAAAATGCAAGGCAGGTTGCCGCCTTTATGCAATGCCTCTTCTGCCAGTGCCAGGTTACGGAATGTGCGCGTATCCGGTTCTTCAAAACTAAGTGTTGAAGGTTTTTTAAAATCGTACCGCGGAAATTTACTCGCAAGTCTTTGCGGAAATGACAGCGCATATTGAATGGGCAACTTCATATCAGGCAAACCCATTTGCGCTTTTATACTTCCGTCTTCAAATTGCACCATGCTGTGTATTATGCTTTGCGGATGAATTACCACCTGCACCTGTTCAGGCTGCAAACTAAACAGCCATTTCGCTTCTATCATTTCAAGCCCCTTATTCATGAGCGTGGCAGAATCAATGGTAACTTTTGCGCCCATGCTCCAGTTTGGATGCTGCAATGCATGGTCTCGTTTTACATTAACAAGAAAGTTGGGTTTTTTACCAAGAAAAGGTCCGCCGCTTGCAGTAAGAATTACTTTCTCAACTTTATTTCTTCCCTCACCAACAAGGCATTGAAATATGGCGGAATGTTCGCTGTCAACCGGAATTACAGGTACCCTTTTTTCATACGCTTTCTGCATTACAATATCACCGGCAACCACCAATGTTTCTTTATTGGCAAGTGCAACGGTTTTGCCCGTTTCTATTGCATTTAATGTTGGCTTAAAGCCTGCATAACCAACTATAGCTGCAAGCATCAAATCATAACAATCCATAAGTGCCGCTTCATTCAACGCTTTTTCGCCGGCAAAAACTTTTACACTTGTATTGGCAAGCGCTTCTTTTACTATACTATATTTTTTATCATCAGCAATTACAACAATGTTCGGGTTAAAAGTTAGCGCCTGTTCAATCAGTAATTTTTCATTTGTATAAGCAGTAAGAATTTCGGCTGAAAATTTATCAGAGTGCGCAGCTATAACATCCAAAGCCTGTTTTCCTATTGAACCTGTAGAGCCAAAAATAGCAATACGTTTTACCATGGGAGCAAATTAATGAAAGCTGGTAAAGATAAAATAATTAAATAATGAACAGCCCTAATACTAATCATTATAGGGTTTTAAAAAATGGTTTTTTGAAGGATATCTCTTTAAAAGCAAAGTGAGCAGTCCAAAAGGACTGTGCGGTATTATATCCAATCTGAATATTCTCCATCTTACATTATAACGCCTGTAAGAAAAGCAATACCTGAGAAAGATGGCGTTTACTTTATTACACTCACCTGTGTCCAGGTGGCTCCCATTGCTTGCTATCACCAATAGTTACAATATTACTTATACATGGTTTGATGTTTTGAAAAAGCAGGACATTATATTATTGGTTATACAATAATGCCAATTCATGTGCATGCAATTATTGCATTTCATAATTCGACTGGAAGGAATGCAGAACAGAAAAATTTATTATTCAAAAATTGAATTACATACGTAACAATGCATGTACTGCTAAGTTGTGTTTATCGCCGGAAGAATACGAGCATAGTTCAGCAAAGGTTTATATTACAGGTGTGCAAGGTGGTATGCATTACAAGTTATATGGAGTTACAGGCTGTTAATTTAACTGTATAATAACTTGTATAAACAAACGATAAAACCGTAAAGTCCTCAAGCCAACACACATAAACTGTTAGAGAGACTGTGCGAAGAAAAAAATGCTTTCATACGTCATTCCCGCGAAGGCGGGAAACGCGAAGCGTTCATTGAGACCAACAAGAAACGTAAGTATGCGAAGTAATCTGCTAACTTTAGTTTATGCAATTTGGTGGAACAGTTTATATCTTAACTAATGTGCATCATGAAGTTTTATACATTGGTGTTAGTTCCGATTTATTTACACGCATACCTGAGCACATTAACAAAATTTATCCTGATTCATTTACTGCTAACTACAATTGCAACAAACTTGTGTATTATGAAACCTATGGCAGAATAGAAGCTATTGCAAGAAAAAGTATTGACGAAATGGAATCGTGCATGGAAAAACAAATTGATTAGTGATTTCAATCCTGAATGGAAAGATCTATTTTCTGCGCTTTAATTATATGAAAGCAGATGCCCGATCGGTGTAGGGCATGACGTGTAACAGGTTGTGTTGTGTTCTTACCTTATTAATGTTTAACAACATTACGGGAAGAAAAAAAACATTGCAGCAAAGAGATACCCGGGCAAAGCAGTGAATTTCACCCGGATATATTTAAAATTCTATTGGTATCTGCATTATGGCTGCTGATTATCTGCCGCATTTTCTGTTTCTGACTTTACTTTGCCGGCTACTGCTTTTGCCTTCGATTTTACTTTATCTGCAATATCGCCTGCCTTGTCTTTTATATTATCTGCAGCATCAGACAAATAATCCTGTGCATCATCTTTAAAGCCAGATAATTTACCCGCTAATTTTCTGCGCGTTTCTGAACCGCTATCCGGAGCGACTAAAATACCAATTACTATTCCTAACAAAAGACCTTGTAATAATTTCATAGTTTTTTATTTATAACAACTATAATACATTAACCATACCGGATATGCTATATGCTGTGATAATATATATTTTTTTACCGGTTGCCAAGGTTACTGTCAGGAGCAGTTTGTGCAGACACGAACCACGGCGTTTGATACGCAGGGTTTAACGCCGATGCATTTTGTATTTTTAAAACTGATTGTTTAGCTTTATCGCCTGACTACTATTTCAACTGCTATATGAAGGAAGCCCAAGCAAGAATAAAGATTAATAAACTACTTGAGGAAGCAGGCTGGCGCTTTTTTGATAATGGAGAAGGCAAGGCTAATGTTATTTTAGAGAATAATGTAAAAATTACCAAACAGGTTCTGAACGAACTTGGTGAGAACTTCGAGAAAACATCAAAAGGTTTTATTGATTATTTGCTATTAGATAAGAAGGGTTTCCCATTAATTGTATTAGAAGCAAAGAAAGAAGAAACAAATCCTCTTTTTGCCAAAGAGCAGGCTCGTAAGTATGCGCAATCGCAAAATTGCAGGTTCGTTGTTTTATCTAACGGAAACAATCATTATTTCTGGGATTTACAGAAGGGCAATCCAAATATTATTTCAAAGTTTCCAAGTCCTGAAACAGTTGTTGGCTATTCGTCATTCAAACCGAATCCGCAAAACCTTTTAAATGAAACAGTAACCAACGATTACATTGTTCTAACACAAAAACCTGATTACGCAAAAGACCCGCGTTACATAAATGAAAAAGAACGAAAAGATTTTATTGAAGAAAACAAACTAAGGTTTCTTCGCAAATATCAAATAAGAGCCCTGCAAAGAATACAGGAAGAAGTGAAGCAAGGAAAAGATCGCTTTCTTTTTGAGATGGCAACAGGTACAGGTAAAACATTAACTTCTGCTGCCGTAATAAAATTGTTCTTAAGAAGCGGTAACGCAAAGCGTGTATTGTTTCTTGTTGACAGGCTTGAATTGGAAGACCAGGCATGGAAAGCATTTAAAGCATACTTAAAGAACGATTACCAGTGTTGTATTTATAAAGACAACAGGGATGATTGGAGAAGCAACGAGATCGTTGTTTCAACAGTTCAATCTTTTTTGCATAAAAACAAATACAAAAGAGTTTTTGTTCCTACAGATTTTGATTTGGTTATTTCTGATGAAGCACATCGTTCTATTGGTGGTAATAGCCGTGCAGTTTTCGAATATTTCATCGGTTATAAATTGGGATTAACAGCTACACCAAAAGATTACCTGAAGAAAATTGATAAGGAACAATTAAGTGAAAAAGACCCGAGGGAATTAGAAAGAAGAATGTTGATGGACACATACACAACGTTTGGTTGTGCAGATGGCAATCCAACATTCCGCTATTCTTTAATTGATGGTGTAAAAGATGGTTTTCTTGTAAATCCATCTGTGGTTGATGCACGAACTGAAATTACAACACAGCTTCTTTCAGATGAAGGTTACAATGTAATTGTTGCGAATGAAGACGAAGAAAAGGAAGGCGAAACCGAGATCACTTTTACGCATCGCGATTTTGAAAAGAAATTATTTTCTGATAAAACCAACCTTATTTTTTGCAAAACATTTTTAGAAAATGC
>JAICKT010000305.1 GCA_025927795.1 Parafilimonas sp.
AAAACACGATATATAAGGATTTCTTGTAAAAAGTATAAAATAAGGATTTGTATCTTTTAATATGTTCTGAATAAATCTTGTTTTAAGTGTGTAAACCTGGCTTTTATCAATGAAACGGCTGTTGCTATTTCCAAAACGTTGCAAAGCCATTTGAATACCTAAACGGAATTTTTTTATTTCTTCATTTGAGGGTTTATCTTTTTCTGTAAGATGATATTGCCGATACAAATCATCACTTCCATAAGACCAGCTTCTTGGCTGAAAAAATTTTGCATGATGTGGATCGGTTTTTATCAACCTTCCCGAAAGCCGTAAGCGACGTGGTAAAAAAAGCTCCAATACTGTAGCCATTTCATCTGCACCTGTCCAATATTTATAGTTTCCTGAAATACTTATAACAGCCTGATTTCTTCTTAATATTCTTGATATAAAAGTAATGCCATCACCCTGGTTACCTAATAAAAAAACAGGTTTAGAAATAGGTACTTTTTTATATAACAGTGCAGCAGGCCAATGCAGCATCCAATTATTTCTCTTGTAATAATAAAGCAGTTTGTTTGCATTCAATCTCATATAATTTCTTTGCTGTTGCTATTCAATATTTTTTCAAGTTGAAGCAATGCAGGCGCAATATTCATTTCATTCAAACAATAAACGGGAGGGCAACCATAATTCATTCCTCTCTTTGAATAATTATGACATGGCATACAATTTAATGAAGGCTGATGTGTAAAGACAAATGCATTAGTAAACGGACCAGTAATATTAAAATCAGTTGGTCCAAAAAAAGTAATAACCGGAACCTTTAAAACAGATGCAAGATGCACGGGGCCGCAATCACCCGAAATAAATAGAGAAGCAGCGGCAACAACACCAATCAATTCATTAAGCGAAAATTTATTGGCAACATCTAAAACAACAGGTGAATTTATTCGGCTGCACAACTCTTTTGTCAATTCTGCTTCATTGCCAAGCCCTGTTAAAAGTATATGCAGGTTTGGATATTGTTTAATAATAAATTCAACAATTTTTTTTGCCTGGTGTATTGGAATGCGTTTATGTTTTTGTCCGTCGCCTGAACCTAAATGCACTATTACATAATCCTGAATATTTTTTTCTGTTTTGTTCAATAAAACAGTTTTACCGCATGGATATTTTTTTTTATCAAGATAATAGAGATCATAAATTTTTTTCACAAACTCTTCATCAGAAATATTTTTTTCAAACAACCTGATAAATTCAGCATTCAAAAAAACCTTATGTTTAAATTTTGAATAATATACTTCCCGTTCATCCGTAAAATTGATAAGCTTTTTTGAAGTAAATATTTTTTTTGCTTTTGAAAGTTTAAAAAGCCGTTTGCCTAATTTATAATTGATTGTTGGCGATAAAATAATTATATCAACCGGCATTTTGCGCCATTGTGCCAGAAAATGTAATTTATTTTTAAACGAAGATTGCATGCCGGCATATATGATCATATTCTCTTTGGGAATATTAAATTCAGCATTCAACAAATCAGCGAGATATTGTCTTTGAACAGTTAAATAAACATTCTGCGCATCAACAGTTTCACAAAGCCACCTGATAGCGGGCACTTTCATAATTACATCTCCAAATGCATGATGTGCGAGGTAACAAATTTTTTTGTTTGTAATATCCATTTCAGGGTAAACTAATCCAGTAAATTTAAGAAGCAACTGCCGGCAAATTATCTTTAAGCAATTGCATGTAAATATTTACGTAAGAAGAAATCATTTGTTGCTGTGAAAATTTTTCAGCCGCAATACTACGTGATATTTCACCCATCCTTCTTCTTAATTTTTCATCATTAATTAAAAGCGAAACAGCATCTGCCATTTGCTGAATACTTCCTTTGCTATAAATAAATCCATTTTCTTCATGATAAACCTGTTCATGAATGCCACCCACATCGCTTGCCACAACTGGCAAACCGGATGCCAACGCTTCGATAATTGCAACTGATAATCCTTCGCGATGTGATGTAAATAAAAAAATATCCATATCTGCCAAACACTCGTTTACATTACGCACATTTCCTTTGAATAATATAATTTCCGTTAAATTTTTTTTAGCTACTTCTTCCTGTAACTGTTGTTTTAATTCACCATCACCTATTATATATGCCTGAAACTGCAACCCTTTTTTATGCAGCAATTCAATAATAGCAATAAAATCAAACCAGCCTTTAAAAATTGAAAAATGCGCTACCATCCCAATCACAGGTTTTCTTGTCGGTCGGCTTTGAAAGGAAAATTTATCTAAATCAATACCATTATAAACTAATTTTAATTTGTTGTATTTAACGCCATATTTATTTTGTAACGTATCAAATCCTTTTTGCGAAACAGCAATTATTGCATCTGCTTTTCTTAATGTAATGCGTTCATCAATCCACTCATACAAATTTTTTTTGTACGTGGAATAATGAACCTGGTCTTCGATCATTACAGGTCTTGTTATAACGATAGGAATTTTTGTTTTTTTTGCTGCAAGTGTTGCAATCAAATCTGTTGCTGCGGCGCCCTGCGTATGTATAAGATCAATTTTTTTACTGCGGATGATTTTAATTATTTGTTGAATGCTTCTGAAATCGAATTTGCCTTTAATATGGAAAGAAATTACTGTATTACCAGCATCTGTAAACGCTTGTTTTAAAGAACCGTTTGCAGGGTAACATACTACAGGTTCTACATTAAAATTTTTCCAAAGACTGGCAATATTTGCCATCCTTCTTTCGGGGCCAGTAACTGTATGTTGCGTATTACGTTTATTTTTTGAAACAATTATAAACAATACCCTCATTACTATTTTTTATTGAAGAGTGATGGGAATGTTTTTTCTAATTCAGCTATCATAAAATCTGTGCTTACATCAACGGTTTGCGATGCTGCATATTTCAATGCAGATACAGTAAGATTATTCCGCAAGCTTTCATCACTTTCCATCATTTTTATTTTGCTTAATAAATCCTGCATATTATTATCTTCAAACAAAAGCGCCCTTTCTTCTTTTGCTGTTATAGCAGGAATGCCACCAACATTGGAAGCAATTACAGGCAAACCTCTTGCCATAGCTTCTAATAAAACTTTAGGCGTACCTTCTGATCTGCTGCTTAAAATAAAAACATCTGCTTCATCAAAAAAATTCCACAAAGCACTTCCGCGTTCTATCTGCCCGTGAAAAAAAATATTATCACTTACATTAAGTTCATTCGCTAAATCTTTCAGTTTTTGTTCCAATGGTCCAAAGCCAAGAATGTGTAATTGCCAACATTCATGTTCTTGTTTTAAAGCAGCGATTGCCCGTATAAGCAGTGCCTGGTTTTTTATACCTGTTAAGCGACCTGCAGTTAATATTTTTTTTACAGGGTTTTTAAATTTTACCGGCACATTTTTTACAACGTCTGAATCGTAATGTGCGGTACTAGCTACCAAATGGCAAATAGAGTGATTTTTATGTTTTTCAAAACAGGAGTCGCCTTGAGCAAAAACTAATTTTTTTTTGCATGCCCAGCGTTCAAGCCTATCATAGAATAAGTAATCGTATTTAAGAAAATAACCTAACAATGATTTTTTAGACTGCGTTATTTTTTGAGCTTCAATTGCCCAATCTGCAATTACCTGAACGAAATAAGGTTTTCGATAAATTTTACATGCGATGGCACCCATAATACCTGTATAATCGGGCATACGGTTATGAACAATGTCCATTCTTTTTACATGCTTGAGGGCTTTTAAAAAAATGGCCGGTAATTGAACCAGGTTTTTTAATTCATTATTTGGCTGAGGCAGATGAACAATTTCAATATTAATTGTATCAATCTCATAAAAGCCTTTACCAGGTTCCCTTTCTTTAACTCTTGCCGCAAGAATTACTTTTTCAAATCTTGCACTTATCCCCTTTAAATAATCGCCAAAGCCGCCGTAAGTATAATATTTATTATTATAGAGATAAACTTTTTTAACTGTAAATATTCCAATACAAAGTTGAACTTTATGGTTTAATAACATTTGATAATATAACCGTATGAAAAATTTTTTTTTATTAACTCTTGTGTGTTACCTCGCTTGTATCTGTGCTTTCCAAGGTTCGTGCAAAAATAATAATTATAGTTTTAATGAAGATGTTGTAACGCTGCAGGAAGGAACATATAACATTGCCGATCTGCATTTATAATCATATAACAACACACGACTGGTTATAAGAGGTGTTGGTAATACAATATTAATAACTAATAAAGGTGATGGAATAATTTTAGATGCGCTTACTGCTACCACTTTAGTTCTGGAAAATCTTAGTTTTAAAAATGAGCGCTATGCAATTACTTATACAAACCCAACTTTTTCTAAAGATTCATTAATAATTAAAAACTGTTCTTTCCAAGGTTGTGAGGCGGGGCTTTATATTAAAAATGCAAAGTTTGGTATAAACAATTTAATTATTCAAAACTGTGTTGTTACAGGCAAAGGAACTACAAGAAAGCTTGTAAGCAGCCAAAAAGGATTTTTTGCATTTTGTCCAGTACAGAATGCATTAATAAAAGAAGATACAGTTACCGATTTACAAGGTGTTGGCGGCACACTTCGTGCAATTCATGTTGGTGTTATTGGTTGTGCATTCAACAAATATGAAGTTTCAAATAATTTAATTGAAAATATTACTGGCGGCGACCCCGGTGAAGAACAAGGTATTATGGTATTAGGTGAAGGAAGTGCATATATACATCATAATTTATTAAAAAATATTTTTCATACCATTCCTGGCACCAACGATGTAGAAGGTATATACTCTAAATGCTTGAAGACAGAAATTGCATTTAATGTTTTAGAAGATGTTGGCGATACTGAAGCTTCAATATGCGTAAAGGGAGCGCAGGAATCAGATTCAGTTAATACTTATATTCATGACAACAGCATTAATTTTTCACCAGATCGTGATCCGGCACGAAAAACGGCTGGTATTAGAACTGTAAATACCAAAAATCTTGAAATAAAAAATAATATTATTAATGGTGCACAAGATCCTAATGGTGCAATTAACATCAAATCTGATCTTACCGATAATAAAATTGAGAATATGATAATTACAGAAAATAAAATAACAGCATGTTTGGGCATCGGGATAAGAATTAGTGGCGCTGCTTATAAAAATGTTTCTATTAATAAAAACATAATTTATCTTTCCGATACTTCATCAGTTAAAGGCAGCAGTTATGGAATTCAATTTCAAATTTTAAAAAGCCTCCAGGCAATACAACCCGCAGATTTTATTATAACAAATAACATAATTAAAACAAGCCGTCCCAAAACTGTTGGGATTTTTATAGCTCAGCAAAATAAAAATAGAAGTAAGAGAAATGTTGGCAGCCCTAATAATACGTTCATTAATTATGACACTTTTAATTTCTCTGAAAACCCTAAAATTTATGACAATGAAATTACAGTACCAGAAAAGAAACTAATTGTTGATCCCCGGTTGGTAAAGATGTCATTAAAAGACATTGCTCAATAGGATTGCGTTGTATATTATTTAATCAATTAAAACC
>JAICKT010000155.1 GCA_025927795.1 Parafilimonas sp.
AAACTTTTAATGTACCGTCTGTACCTGCATTTGGTTTAGACTGTTCTGTTACTGTTACATGAGATGTTGCATCTGCTGTACATGGCGCTGTTGCTTTTACTGTGTATGTATACACGCCTGCAACTGGGCCACTCCATGTTCCGCCTGCATCAGGTGAACCTGTTAATGCTGCAAATAAATCTGCATCACTTGGTGTTGTTCCTGCACAAACTTTTAATGTACCATCTGTACCTGCATTTGGCGGCGTAGTACATTGCTGTACTGTTAAATGTCTGGAACATGTGCTCTGACAATCAGTGTTATTAGTAATAGTCACATAATAATCACCTTCTACGCTTACGTCAACACACTGTGTGCTAGCGGTAAAACCATTAGGACCAGTCCATGAATAACTCTTCATATTGTCTGTTGCGCACCAATGAGTAGAGCCTCCGGCATTTATAGTTTCAACACCTCCTGTAATGCCGCAAGTTGGAAGCGGATTTACAGTTGTAGTAATTGAAGATGTATTGTTTGTTAGGTTATCATCAGTCGTAATTGCGGTGACTGAAACAGAGTTACTTACCGAGGGCGTTGTGTTAGCAGTAGCAACAACAGTTAAGTTAATAGTTTGCAACTGTGTGACCGCTCCCACACTAAAAGTTACTGTTCTTGTTGAAGCATCATAAGTATAAGGAGCTCCGGAAGCTGAAACAAAAGTTTGACCTGCACCAAGGACATCAGTAGCAACTACACCGTTTGCTATAACGCTTGTAGCATTATTTTTAACAGCGATGTTATAGCTAATATTTTTATTGAGGCATACAGGACTAGAAGTTTTGGTTACTTGAATATCAGCCTTTGAAGTGAAAAACTCCTGAACTTTAAGTAAAGGGACTGTTTGGTTTCCAGTATTGATTGCATCCCCAGTAGTATTAGAAGGTCCTGTATGAGCATCTTGCATGCTAGTCTGTACATTGCCAGATGAACTAACAGGGATACTGCATTTTAGAACTACCCATAACTCCACAATAATATGATCTCCGTCTTCCAGTCCTGATACCTGCACAGTTGAATGGGTACGCTCATTACTAGTGCCAGGTGATAAAGTAGTTGAAGAGTAAGAGTCGACCTTGGCGTTACCACCTGGATCTATAGTTCCGGCTTCTCCATAATCTACAAAAGCGCAATAAAGTCCATACGCGGGGTCAAATCCAAAGTTGTCTCCACTGGTGGTTTTTGCAAGAAAATCATTACTAAATGTAATTATTCCATTTTCAGCCGCTGTTGAACCACTTACAGTGATTTCTACAAAGAAGGGTACAACCTGGCAGAGCGCCATATCCTTAGGGGCCAATGAAGTAACAGCATCAAGATTTGAAGAAGTAGCAGGTGCAGCATAAGCTACAGCATTAGGCAGTGGATTAGAAGCCCTCCCTCCTGATGCACTGCAAGGAAGAAGTGAAGGCGCGAGCTTTTGATAGGTTGGTAAAAATGGACCTGTGTTTATCGCCGGGTCTGCTGCATAAAATTTCAGGGTATAAGTACCATCAGTGAAATAGGCTGTAGCAGTTCCCGAAGCTGCTGTAGCAGTTACTTTAAGGGATGCATTTACTTCATCCTGGTCGGTAGGCACTATCCACGTGGCACTGATATTTCCATTAGCGTCAGCATTTACAGTCCATGGGGTATGTTCAGGGCTTGTGGTATTGTCTCCACCCTCTACGTGTAGCACCTGTAACGTTACAGCTTCACCGGGTGCCCATCCAGTTCCTGAAATGTAAACAGTTGAACCTGGCGGATAATCAGCTTTATCAGTAGTAATTGTACCAGCATAAGCAGAAGAAAAGCACAAAGAAATGATGCCGAATAAAAAAAGTGTTGTAGTGCTTTTCCAAAGATTTGGTACGCCATTGCAATTTCGTTTGAAATACGAAAAGCGTAGTCTTGTTTTCATAAAGAAAATTTTAGTTTTTGATGCTAATTGATTATTGATAGAGAAAAGGGAATTTTTCTTAAAAATTTCTGAATAAAGATGAAGGCGATAATTCCCGTGTATCCGTTATTAAAGAACGGATTATTCGTAAAGCATTTAGTTTTCATATTGTACCTTAATTCACTTCAATTTCGGTTTACGATCGTTCTATTATCAGCGTCAAACAGAGTGGCACAAGCATAGTCTTGGTTTATCTTTTTACTTTCTGTGAAAATGTTTTTCAGTTGGCAGCGTCAGCTTCGTCTATAGGAAATATTTTTAATTCTTAATTATTAAAACGATAACTCGCGGTTAAGCTAAAAATTGGAATTAAATAAGAATTGGAATTAAATGGACGAAAAGCCTGAATAAGAGCGTACCTTAAACAGCCTTTTTGCTACGGATAAAAATTTACTTATACAAAGGTGGAATAATAATCATTTCACAACAATCATATATTTCTATGATTTTTATTGCTTGCGAAACTTTGCGGCAATTTCTGCCCGGGAATGAATATGAAGTTTGTTATAAAGATTCCTTATATGAGTATTTAGGGTAGCCATTGATATAAAAATACGGGAAGTAATTTCTTTGTAAGAAAGACCGTCGATCAACAAAAGCAAAATTTCTGTTTCTTTTTTTGTGAGATTATATGCAGTAAAATCGGGTTGATATTCCAACGGATTTGCAAAAACATTGAGCAACGTTTTAGTTACCTGTCCGCTAATTACACCTTCGCCTTTATAAATGTTGTGTATAGCTTCAACAATTTTTTTTGGCGAATCTTTCTTTAATAAATAACCTGATGCACCTGCCTTTATAGACTGTACTATTTTTTCCTGGTCATCAAATACAGTCAACATAAAAATCCCGACAAGCGGTAATGCTTCTTTAATTAATTGCACGCATGTTATACCTGAGTCTTCACCGAGATCAATATCAATAATTACTACATCAGGCGTTGCAGAAATTAACAAAGGTATTAACTGAAGATTTGTAGCTATATATACTATTTCAATAGCCTTGTCTTTTGATAAGTAAGCTTTCAGTGCATTGATATAAACTGAACTGTCTTCTACAATAGCTAAACGAATCATCTCAAAATAAATTAGTTTTTATGCTTCAAAAAACGCTTCACATTATTTTGCTTTTAGTTGCACCACTATGGTGCTGCCGTGTTTATCTGATGAATTTATATGTAAGCTGCCATCCATCTGGCGAGCACGGTATTCCATATTGTTCAAACCACTTCTGCTTTTATCAATCATTGTCCTATCGAAGCCGATACCATCATCCGTTACACTTAAAGTAAGGTAAGGGCTGTTATATTTAATTTCAATATAACAGTTGCAACATTGCGCATGCTTTGCAACATTGTTCACCAATTCTTTAAAAAGCAGGTAAACATTTCTTTTATCTGCCAGCCTAAGTTTTATATCTAAAAATTTTTTATCGCAGGTAAAATGGCATTGAATGCCGGCTGCTTTAAGCAGAGGTTCGGCTACATATTGCATGCGTTTCATCAATTGCGCCATTGTATCGTTTTTTGGATTAATGCTCCATACCAAATCATCCAGCCTTGTTACTGCATCATCAATATTGAATTTTATCCGTTCTAAATATTCACTTTGCCCCATTTCATCCTTAATAAGTTCTGTATAAATATTTACGCTGCTTAACGTTGCACCAATATCATCATGTAAGTCGCGGGAAATACTTCGTCTTACCAATTCTACTTTTAATCGTTGGCTTATTTTATTTTGAATAATAAGAATTACAATTGCAACTATAAGCAGATTGCATAAAACAAAAAACCACCAATGATTCCACCATGGTTTAAGAATTTCAAATTGAAAGGCAAACGGTTTGTCTTGCTGAAATCCATCTTTATTTACAGCCATCGCTTCAAATGTATATGCACCGGATGGGAGTGATGAAAATCGCAACATACGTTCATCCGGCTTTGTAATTTGCCATTTATCGTCGTCTCCAATTAAACGGTATTTAAATGATATTGCTTTTGGATTGTAAAAAGCAGGTGAAGAAAAAAAGAACTGTACATCATTTTTGTCATGCGGCAGTTTTATGTCTTTTTTACTGAGCGTATCATTATTATTTACCACTACATAATCTAAATAACCTTGTGGTGCTTTTCTCTCAACGGTAATATTCATGGGCACTTTATAAATACCATTAGCAGTTGTTAAATAACCATAACCATTTTTTTCTGCTACATCAAACACATCTGCTCCTATTATTTTGGGAAGATCTATGTACTGTAATATTTTATCGTTTTTAGTATCAAATACCTGGATGCCATTCTTCTCAAGCAGCCACAAATGATCTTCTGTAATCTTCACATACATAATGGTATTTGAGAATAAATAATTGTTAGTAGTAAAATGTTCTAAAGAATCATTTTCTTTTATCCATAAGCCATCATTTATAGTGGCAATATATAAGCGTGGGGATTGATACCATAAGGACGATGCATATACTTCTTTCCCGTTGATATAAAAAGGTTCTATTCCTTTCTGCGTAACCTTTCTTAAGCCGTCTTTAGTTGAAATGAAAAGTGACTGCTCATTTTTATCAAACCGAACAGCCTTGCAACTGTGAGAGGATATGATGCAGGGATGATTACTAACAGTTTGTTTCCATTGACAAAAAGGAAATTGCTGTTGCTTTGCTGTTTGCCAATCTGATAAAACAAATGTTGAATCAACGTCTGGTAATACATAACAACCATCTAAAGTTGCCAGGTATAAACTATTCTTATCAAAGTCAACATCACTAATTGATTTAAGAGGTAACTCATCAATAATTTTTTTTTGCACGGGGTTTACAACATAAGTGTTAGTAGATGTGCCAACGATAAAGCGATGGTTTTTAAAAAACCGTATAAAATCAATAGAGCCATATCCGTTAAACATGTTTAGCTTCCATAAGGGCTTGCTATCTTCCCCTTTCACAACTACCAAATACCCCTTTTGTGTACCGGCAAAAAAATAACCGTCTCTTACATTAAGTGATCGTACAAAATCTTCCTTACCTATTGGAAACTTTAGTTTTTCCCATTTGTGCGGCCGGAAGCTCACCATAAGTCCTTTCTTCAAACTGCTGTACCATATGTTACCTTCTTTGCCTGTAACAACATCAGTTAAATTTAGATCTTGAACTGTTTTGGTGCCATCAATGGTTATACTTTTATTTCGCGTATGTATCCATGCAATGCTGTCAACAGTTACTGTATTAATGTAATCATGATACTCTACCACGCTTACTCTTTTTAAGCTATCATTTTGCAGTACTAATTTTTGCAGACTTCCCGCAGGGTTTGTTACGAGAAAAATTGTATCATGATATGAGCTGGGCTGTAATGTTACTGTATTACCTTTTGCTATTTGTATAGCTGGATCAACCGCTAACCTTTGTACGCCGCCTTTTTGATATAAATACCAATTTGTATGATTGTAAATAACAGTTTTATTTCCAATTACTGATAAGGAAACGAGCCCTGTGCCCGGCACTTTTTCAAGTGATATATATTTCCCTTTCAAATTAGTTGTCGAGCATACAAACAGTCCTGTTTGGCTGGTAACAAGCAACTCATCTCCGCACAAAGCCATGCGCGGCAATTGGTTTTCTTTTTTGTAATCGTATGACTCCAGGAACTTCAGTTTGCCTTGTTCGATATATAATATTTGCCCGCTGAAGTTGTGACACCATATTCTTCCCTGTCTGTCTTCAACAATATCTGTCATCTGTAATGATGCGAGTGCAGGGTTGGTAAAGTGAATGAAATTTAAACCGTCATATCGGCTAATACCTAAACTATGTGCTATCCACAGGTAACCTTTTTTATCTACATGAAGATTGTATATTTCTTTTGTTGGCAAACCATCTACATTTTGCAGCGAAACCTGGGCATTGACCGAAGAAATACAAAAAAAAATAAAGATATAATGGCTGACACAAAACTTCATTCTATAAACAGTTTGGTCATGAATTTATGGCTGCAACTTTACCTTAAGCCAACATAAGATACGTAATGTTTGTATGCAAAAAGAGTTTTACAAAAAATATTTTTATGATTAGCGGTGTATAATAATGGCACGAGCTAATAGCTGATAATGCATTAGAGAATGAAGTGATTTCTTCTTCTGTCTGGTTTCTATTACTACTTCTAAAAGTCTAAATAAAATAGCGGCATTTGTTCTCCTGAGTTCAGGAAAGAAAAAGAATGTTTATGTCATCATCAATTATAGAAAAATTACTTGTTGATTAACTCATTTCGCGCCCGGCGGGCAATACTGTCTTAAAAAAGTAGTGTATAAATTTCTTAAGTGTTGTGTTGTTCCCTGACCTTCATTAATAGCATGTGTTCTGTTTGGATAAGGCATAAACTGGAAAATTTTATTATACTTTATCAACTCATTAATCATCATTTCTGCGTTGGCATAATGCACATTATCATCACCTGTTCCATGAATAATCAGTAAATGCCCTTTTAAGTTTTTTGCATACGTTATTGGCGAACCTGCAATAAAATCTTCTTTATTTTCCTGTGGTAAACCCATGTAACGTTCCTGGTAAATGTCATCATACGTTAACTCATTATCAACTGCAGCAATAGAAATTCCCGTTTTATAAATATCAGGATACTGAAGAATACAGTTTAATGTTGCAGAGCCACCACCACTCCAACCCCAAACTGCCACGCGGCTTGTATCTATAAACGGCCATTGCAAAATTTTCTTTGCAGCCATTCCCTGGTCGTGAATATTTATGCGACCAATATTTCTGTAAATTGATTTGCGCCATGCAGCACCTTTTGGCGCAGGTGTACCGCGACCATCAACACTTATATAAATATATCCGTCATCGGGCATGCTTCCATTGTATAAAAAATTATAACCCGCGCCATATCGATCCGTTACAGTTTGCGCAGCAGGTTCTGTATAAACATAAAATACAACAGGATATTTTTTTGTTGAATCAAAATTCGTTGGCTTCACCATCCAGCCGTCCATTGTTACATTATCATCTGTTGTAATCTTAAACATGTCAACATGCGGCATTGCAAATCTTGAATTTTCCTGTTCTTCTTTTTTTATAACAGTATGTTTTGGCAGGCTTACCCAATCTTCAATTGGTGGTGTATTGATATTAGAAAATTCATGCGAAGCATACATACCGTTTGTTGAAAGATCGTAATCGTGCGTTCCGCTTTCGTCCGCGGGTGATAAACGTTCGGCTTTACTTTTACCATCCATTTTTACGCGATACAAATAGCTTTGTGTAGCATTATCAGGCGAAGCCATGAAATAAACATAGCCGCTTTTGTCATCATAACCTTTTAAAGTAATTATATCGTAATCACCATTGGTTAATAAGGTTTGATTTTCCCCATCACTGCTGATTAAATAAATATGGCGCCACCCATCTTTTTCGCTCACCCATAAAAATGCTTTTCCGTCTTTCACCCATTCCCAATGATTGCTAAATTTTTCATCACTCCATGCATTTTTATTATCAACCCATGCTTTATCACTTTCTGTATAAATTTCATTTGTTGCGCCTGTTGCAGCATCGCAATACATAATTTTTATTTCATTTTGTTTTCGGTTGAATTGTTCAATAATTAGTTGAGATGAATTAGCAGCCCACTCCATACGTGGAATATAATGCTGCTGCGGATCACCGGGTATATCCATTTTCGTTGAATTACCTGTTGCAAGATTTACAACATATACATAACAGGGCGAAGGGTCAGTGCCGGCAACAGGATATTCAACCGGTTTTACAAATGAATAAATAGAATCGGTGTTATCAATCATTAAAAAATTAGGAATTTTTGTTGCATCCACTTTCCAGTAAGCAATACTTTTTCCATCAGGGCTCCAGCGAAAACCATCACGACAATCAAATTCTTCTTCATACACCCAATCAAAAGTTCCGTTTATCATACGGTCTGTGCCATCGTTTGTAAGTTGCTTTATGTTGTTTGAATTTAAATCTTCAACATACAAATTATGTTTGCTTACATATGCCACGCTATTACCATCCGGCGAAAATTTTGCATACATTAATGAAGAAGCCGGAAGTGTTTTGCCGATTTGTTTTAAACTGTTATCCGATGTATTTAATACCCAGTAATCCCCGCGTGTATCGTAACGCCATACTTTTTTGCTGTTTGTATAAATAAGAATTTTTTTACCATCATCAGAGAAAAAAAAGTTGCGCACTTTTAAAGCATGAGATGAATCTTTTGGCGTGAGTTGTTGTGTGGTTGCAATAACTGTTTTTGTAAACGAAGGCATTTGATATTTTACAATTCCTTCATCTCCATTTTCATAATAACTATTACCATCTGCAGACCAGTGAATGCCATGTGGAGGCTGAGCATTTACTTTTATTAAAAAGAAAAAAGAAATAAAGAGAATAAAACATTTAACTGTTTTCATGTGCATGTTTTTATTTTTTCGAATGATGTGGAATGAATAATTTTTCTCATGGGTTTGAGGTAGTGAAAATAAATCATGACAAATAAATAAAACAACCGTTTGTAAAATTTCTATAATGACTCATTCCTGCCCTAATTTATTTTTCGCTTCTTCAGGTACAGCCATTAATTTTTTATTTTGATAATCGTAACAAAGCATGCCTGTTTTTGCTTTACCTGCAAGAATTAATTTTTCGCCATTAATAATTTCAAGCTGATAAAAAATATCGAAACCAAATTTATCAAACGCTGATGCAGTTACAGAAATTTTTATTTCATCTCCGTAATTCAATTCCTTTTTAAATTCTATTGCTGCATCCGCCATAATTAATGAAACATTTTCAAACTTCAATTCTGAATAACCAAAATAATTAAGGAATTGTTGCCGCGCTTCATGAATAAGCGAAAGAAAACTATCGTTGCCCACATGACCACCATAATTCAAATCGGTAATGCGAATTTTTATCACGGTTGAAAAATTAAAATTTTCCGGAAGGTTTATTTTTATGCGCTGCATTATTGCCGGTTCAAAAATTCAATTAATTTATCTGTTGCTTTTCTGCGATGACTGTACTTATTCTTTTCCGACAACTCCATTTCTGCAAAAGTTTTATTACTGCCTTCGGGAATAAAAACCGAATCATATCCAAAACCATTGCTGCCTTTTCTTTCATGAATAATATTTCCTCTTGTTATTCCTTTAAATAAATATTCTTTCTCATTCCACATTAAAGAAATAACCGTTTTGAATTGTGCAGCGCGATTATTAATTCCATTTAATTTTTTTAAGAGCTTATCAATATTTGCATTAAAATTTTTTTCATCGCCTGCATAACGTGCGCTTTTAACACCTGGTTCACCGTTTAATGCTTCTACTTCAAGCCCGGTATCTTCGCCAAAACAATTTTGTTTTGTAAGATTGAAAATAGTTTTTGATTTTTCTGAAGCGTTTGCTTCGATGGTGTTATGTGGTTCAGGAATATCTAAATCAATTCCTGCTTCGTTTAAAGTAATTATGTTGAATTGACTGCAAATAACAGAACGTATTTCTTTTACTTTATGCCGATTATTGGTAGCAAATATGAGCACGTTATTTTTCAAGGCTGAACATTTTTTGCAAACTTTTCCAAAGTTTCTTTTTTTCAGTTACAGCATCCTGCGTTTCTCGATTTAAAATAGTTAGAGGCGGAGCAGTAACAATGCGGCAATTATCGTATAACTGAACCTGGTAATCAGGCATAGTAAAAGGCAATTCAATTTGAAGCGCTGTAATTCCAAATGACAATAAAAATTC
>JAICKT010000088.1 GCA_025927795.1 Parafilimonas sp.
ATCGAAATACAGTTTTATATTTTTGTATAATGAAAATGCGCAATGATGATGTTAAAAAGATTACAGAAATAAAACAGTATTTGCTTGATCCGCTCGTAAGTTTTAAATTATATGATTACGCAATTACTTATTTAAATGATGCCATCAATGTTTTAAAAGATTATCCTGCTGCAAAAGATACTGCTGATTATCTGCAAAACATATTGCCTGATATCGAAAATAAAACCTTAAGCCAGGAAGAATTGCGCAAAACGCTGAAAGATGCAGGTATAAAAATCAGCGCACTCACGAACAAATAAATCTTAATCAACGCATAACTTATAAACACTTCTTTATAAAAGAATTTTGTTTGATAAAGCCTTCAGTTAATTTTGTTGCTGATTTGGTTTCTCCGCCTCAGGCGAAGAATTAAAAGGGAATCCTGTTAAAATCAGGAGCTATCCCCGTAGCTGTAAATGTGGTAAATGGTGTAAACAATCATCATTTACAAATACTGAAAATATTACCACTGTTGAGTAAGTTCTCACTTCATCAATGGGAAGGTTTTAGTAAAGCATGAGCCAGAAGACCTGCCAATCAAAAAAATATCTGGGCTTTCGGGTGAAAAGCAGAATGATAACGTCTTACTGCAGAAGACATTTTCATTTCTATTTATCTCTTTACACGAAAGCTCATTCTTCAATTTATTTATAACACTCAAAAGAAGAATGAGCATGAAAAAATTTTTCATTACAACAATTTTATTAGCACTTATACAATTTGCAAAAGCGCAAACAGATTCAACAAAAGAAAATATATTGGATGAAGTTGTAGTTACTGCAACAAAATCACCAAAAAAATTAAGCGAAACGGGTAAAGTAATTAAGGTAATTACCAAAGAACAAATTGAACGAAGCGGCGGAAAAGATTTATCACAAATACTAAATGAACAGGTTGGTATTACAGTGAATGGTGCATCGAGTAATCCGGGAAAAGATAAATCACTTTATTTATTAGGTGCAACAGATAAATACACTTTGATTTTGCTCGATGGAATTCCGTTGAATGAACCTGCAGGTGTTGGTGGTAGTTTCGATTTACGATTATTATCTCTTGATAATATTGAACGCATTGAAATTTTGCAGGGCAGTCAAAGTACATTGTATGGTTCGAACGCTGTTGCAGGTGTAATTAATATTATTTCAAAAAAACCCGAAACAAAAAAGCCGCAATTAAATGGCTTGCTTACTTATGGAAGTTATAATAGTTTTAAAGGCAACCCAAACATCAGCCAAAAAACAAAATTGCTTGAATACAATTTGAATTACACTTATTATAACACGAACGGAATTTCTGAAGCGAAAGACACAACCGGCAAAGCAAGTTTTGATAAAGATGGGTACAAGCAAAATGCAGTGCAGGCAATTGCTGGTATAAATATTACAGATAAATTTAAACTCTCGCCCTATTTCCGCTACACAAAATTTAAGGGTGATTTTGATGATGATGCTTTTACAGATGGACCTGACCATTACATTGCTTCATTAATAAACTCAGGATTAGACGGGCATTACAATTATGCAACCGGCAGTTTGCATTTTAACTATGGTTATGATTTTACCAAACGCGATTATGAAAGTGCTTATCCTTTTCAATCAAGCGGAAAATTTCATAATGCAGAAGCATACGTAAATCAAACATTCAATAAAAATGTGCAGATGATTGCAGGTGCAAGTTATCAATCGTATAAAGTAAAAGATATTGATACGGTGAACAGTATTATCAGTCCATATATTTCTTTTTTGTTTCACGATAATAATGGATTAAATGTTGAATTAGGCGGGCGATTTAATCATCACAATAAATATGGAAATAATTTTACTTACAGCTTTAATCCTTCTTATTTCATCAACAACAGCGTAAAAGTTTTTGCAAATATTACAAGCGGTTTCCGTGCGCCATCTATTAATGAGTTATTTGGATTGTATGGTGCGAACCCGGATTTAAAACCTGAAAAATCTAACACGCAGGAAGCCGGTGTGCAAACATTTTTATTGGAGAAAAAAATATCGGTTTTATTAACCGGCTTTAATCGCAGCATTGGTAACGTTATTATTAATACCGGCGCCACAAACTACATTTATGAAAATGTAAATAAGCAACATGATTATGGCATAGAAGCTGAAATAAATTATACTGATAAAAAACTTCAACTAAATGTGGCATACGCATATATTAATGGAAAGCTCACAGATAAATCTTCAGGTAAAGATTCGGCATATTATAATCTTATACGCAGACCAAAAAATGCTATAAAAATATATGCAGGTTATAATATTACTTCAGCATTATACATTAGTACATCTGTCCAATTCACAGGAAAAAGAACTGATACTTATTTCGATCCGGCAACATTTGAATCGTCTGAAGTGAATTTAGATTCATACACATTGTGGAATGCGTACGCACAGTACAGCTTCTTAAAAAATAAATTGAACGTGTTTGTTGATGTGAAAAATATCACCAATAAAACAAATTATTACGAAGTGTATGGCTACAATGTACAGGGCTTTACACTCACAGGGGGATTACATTTCAAATTATAAATTCAATACATGCCACAGCATGAAATAAAAACTTGTGCGCGATGTAATAACAGTTTTGAATGCAAAGCCGGCGATATCGGTCATTGCCAATGCAGTTGTATTGAGTTAACTGTTGAAGAGCGTTGTTTTATTGAAGACCGTTATGCAGATTGTTTGTGTTTAAATTGTTTACTTCAATTAAAAAATAAGTTTGTGTTTTTTAAAGAAAAATATTTGTTTAATGGTGTATGAAACGGTCGGGCGCTTCAAAAAAAGTCAGACCGATATAATTTTATTGCATGAATGAAAATGCTTTTATGAACTGGAGTGGTGGTAAAGATTCCGCGCTTTGTTTATATAAAGCGCTTCAATCAAAACAATATAACATTCAATGTTTGCTTACGAATGTAAATGCATCGCATAACAGAATATCAATGCATGGTGTTAGAAGAAGTTTGCTTGAAGTGCAAGCTGAATCAATTGGCATTCCATTACAAACAATTGAATTACCCGAACAGCCAACCATGCAGGAATATGAACAAACTATGATGCAGAAAATTCAACAATTAAAATCGGCAGGTTGTTCAAAAGCAATATTTGGTGATATTTTTTTGGAAGATTTAAAAAATTATCGCGAACAAAAATTAAAGCAGTTGAATATTGATTGCATATTTCCTTTATGGAAAAGGGATACAACTGAACTACTAAAAGAATTTATTGCGTTAGGTTTTAAAGCAATTATTGTTTGTGTGAATGAAAAAGATTTGGATAAAAGCTTTTGCGGAAGATTGATTGATGAATCTTTTATAAATAATCTACCACAAAGTGTTGATGTATGTGGTGAAAATGGAGAATTCCATTCTTTTGTTTTTGACGGACCGATATTTAAACAACCGGTAAAATTTTCGAAAGGAGAAATAGTTTACAAATTATATGATGCGCCTAAGCAGAACGATGTAACAAGTAAATATGGATTTTATTTCTGTGATTTGTTGCCTGTTTAATCTTTATAGTTAGCAGGGTTTAATGCTGCCGGACTCCACGCTTCAAAAAATTCTGCAATTTTTTCTTTGTTGTAGCCTTTGCCTTCTTCAAGATATTCTGAGTTTTGTGTGTGAATACGATTTCCGTTTTCATCAAGAATTATAAACACAGGAAAACCGAAACGTTGCGGATAACCATATTTTGCATACAATTTTTCATTTTTGTTTTCACCACTATAGTTCAAATGATATACAACAAAATCAGCATTAACAATTGAATCAAGCTTTGCATCGTTAGCAACAGTTAAACTAAAACGCTTGCACCAAATACACCAGTTACCGCCGCCCTGCATTAAAACAAATTTGTGTTCTGCTTTAGCCTTTTTTACCGCTGCCGCAATATCTTTTGCTGCATCTGCATTGGGATTATATAAATGAGCTGTATCTGTGCTCTGCGCATTCAAAAAACTGCAAACAAAAAAACTCAATACAAAAAATAATGCGTTCATTGTATATATTTTATTTTTCAATTGCCACATGTAATTCGTTATAAAAACTTTCATCGCTGTTAGTTAATGTGCCCGAAATTTTTATAGCTCATTTCATAATATTTAGTTGATGTATGCAAATCTATTTTATCAGCTTCATCAATCAAACAAAATTAACTTTGCATAAAACAGCACATGGATTTTAATAAGCTGCTTACGGTAACGTTTACATTGTTTGCTGTGATTGACATCATTGGCTCTATCCCTGTGCTTATTAGTTTAAGAAATAAGGCGGGAAAAATTAATTCTTTAAAAGTTACACTGGTATGCGGCGCACTCATGATTATATTTTTATACGTTGGGCAACCGATGCTTAAAATTTTAAGTCTTGATGTGCATTCGTTTGCTGTTGGCGGTTCTATAGTTATGTTTTTGCTTGGACTTGAAATGGTATTAGGTCTCGAATTTTTTAAAGAAGAAGCCGGCGCAACAGGAACACTTGTGCCGATTGCATTTCCCATTATTGCAGGCACCGGAACACTTACAACAATTATGTCTTTAAAAGCAAACTATGATGATAAATATATTTTAATTGGCACTTTAATAAACCTTGTTATCATCTTTATTACACTGCATTTGCTTGGCTGGTTAGAAAGAATTTTAGGCAGGGCAGGATTAATTGCTGTACGAAAATTTTTTGGTGTGATATTGCTTGCAATTGCAGTAAAAATTTTCGGAGCCAACCTTGCAGCTTTTGGAAGATAGTTGCAGGTTTTTGTTTTGTTCACTGCTGATAGCTAATACCTGATAGCTTGTTTATTGTTCTTATTTTCGCAAAATATTTGGTCTCGTAGTACAATGGATAGTACGCAAGTCTCCGGAACTTGATATTCAGGTTCGATTCCTGACGAGATCACTTCTGAAAACCGCTTATTGCTTCTTACCGCAAACCATACAACTCTTGTAATAAAAAGAGTGTAATTATAATATCTTCGCTTATCCCATAACAAAATAATATGAAACATAAACCTTTATTGCCTGTCGTTATAAGCGTTTTATTGTTTGCTCTTTCATCATGCAAACAAAACGTTCCGCAACTTGCTTTATATGTTCCAAAAGATGCCGCTACTGTTTTTGTAGTTGATACAAAATCTATAACTGACAAAATAAATTCTTCAGGAATTACGATGGATTCTTTAGTGAATATGATGCATAAATATGGAAGCGATTTCCGCTGGAGCGATATTGAAAATTCTGGTGTTGATCTCACAAAACCATTTTTCGTTTTTAACAGTCCAACAAACTCAATGCAAAATGGAAATACAGAAAATTCCGGTGTATTAGCATCATTGTCTGCAACAGGTAAGCTCGAAAGTTTTCTGCAAAAGCAATTAAATACACCCAACGTTAAAACAGATACTAAGTATAAATACATTGATTTAAAGGATGGAAGTGTTGTGGGATGGAATAATACTGTGCTGATTCTTTCGTCTGTTAAACCAAATAAACAAGAGCGTGCAGATGAAGCTTTATCGCATCAGCAACTAACAACACTATTTACACAATCAGAATCTAATTCGCTTGCATCTATCAGTGAATTTAAAAATGCATTGAACAAACCGGGTGATATTCATTTCTGGTCAAACGCATCCGGCAATCTCAATAACATACCAATGCTTGGTATGACGAAGATCACAAGTTTGTTCAAGGAGACTTATACTGATGGCACAATAGATTTTGAAACCGGAAAAGCAATCGCCACAGCAGAAACGCATTATAATAAAACGCTTTCAGATATTCTTAGTAAATATCCATCACGCGAAATTGATAAAAGCATGTTAAGCCGATATCCGCAACCTATAAATGGTTTTGGCATCATGGCTTTCAATCCAAAAGTGTTAATTGATATTCTTCATTATCTCGGCTATGATACTATGGCAGATAATTATATTTCGCAAATGGGTCTTTCAACCAACGATATTGTAAATGCATTTAGCGGAGACATTGCAGTTATATTTTCTGATTTTAAAATGGAAGATAAGTCAATACCTTATTTGCCGGGAGTGCAATCAAAAACGCCGGGCGCAGAATTTTTAGTGAACGTAAAAATAGGAGATAAGGCTGCATTTGATAAAGTAATGGCAGGATTAGTGAATAAAAATATTCTAACAAAGAACGGAGATCAGTACCAATTAGGCTTTTTTGGCGGCCATGATTTTGTTATTGAAACAACAAATAATAATCTTCTCATTGCTTCTGATGATGCGCTAATAAAAGCGTATGAAGCAAGTACCATAAACTCTGCATTAACGAATGATGTAGAAAAAGAGATTGATGATAAGTCAATGGCAATGTATGTTGATATTGCTGCCATGTTGCAAAAGACTAATTCATCTGATACATCTGTAGTAAAAACAATGCAGGCAGCACGTGCAACTTTTAAAAATTTTATTGCTTCAACAGATAAAAGCGATGGCAAAAGCACCAATGCAAATCTTGAATTAAATACAGTTAATGCAAATGAAAACAGTTTAGCTGCTATTGTAAAATTTATATCAATAGCACATGAAGAAAATATGCATAAGAGAGATAAGTGGGCTGCATATCCGCCTACATCTAATCAGAATGATAGTTTAATAGAGCAAAACGATTCTGATCAAAATAATCAATAGACTTAGTTCTACCGGTTGCACGCAGTATCGCTTCATTTGAAATATCTGCTAATTTTCACATTTGCCAATTAATGTTGCTTCAATTACAAAACATTATTCCGATTCCTTTAAAAGATAAATTACTGCAACGTAGTTCCGATGTCTGGAATAAAAATCTGCAATTTGAAAACAGCGATTTTGTAAAAATTAAAGCACCAAGCGGAACAGGCAAAACAACTTTCGTACATATTATTTATAAACTGCGTAACGATTATGAAGGGAATGTTTTATGGAATAATAAAAACTTAGTTACGATAAAAGCTGATGAGCTTGCAATGTTGAGACAGCAGAACATCAGTATAATTTTCCAGGACCTGCGCTTATTTCCTAATCTTTCTGCAAGAGAAAACATTGAATTAAAACGTGTATTGCAAAAGCCAATTTATGAAAGCAGTAAGATTGATGAGATGGCATCGCAATTAGGCATTGCTTCTATCCTAAATCAAAAGGCTTCTATGTGCAGTTATGGCGAGCAGCAGCGTATTGCAATCGTCCGTTCTTTAATGCAACCGTTTAACTGGCTGATTATGGATGAGCCTTTTAGTCATCTTGATAAAACAAATATTGAAAAAGCTGCTGCATTAATAAATGCTGAATGCAAAAAACGCAATGCCGGTTTTATCTTAACTGATCTGGAAGATGATGACCATTTTAATTATACTAAATTTTTGAACCTGTAACCATTCCAATTGATTTTTTGAGTTTATAAACTTCTTTTCATCGTTATTAACATTAAGTTTGTTATCAATAATCTTTAAGCAAATTTTTATGCAAAAAGAAACAACCTCATGGTTTAGTCCTTCTTTAAACAAAGAAATGCCGATTGCAACGTATGGCGATTTTGGTTTTGCTTTATTATTAATACCAACTGCTGCGGCAGATTATTTAGAGTATGAACGCTTTCAAATGGTGGACGCATTACAACCATTTATTGATAACGGAAAAGTAAAAGCGTTCAGCATTGATAGTATTAACAAAGAAAGTTGGTTGAATAATGAAATGCATCCGCCGCATAAAGCCATCAGGCAAAATGATTTTAATAATTATGTGTTTAATGAGGTTATTCCTTTTATAAGAAACAATACAAGTAATGATACGTTTATTTATACCTGCGGTGCATCATTTGGTGCATTGCATGCAATGAATTTATTTTTGAAGAAACCCGATTTAATTAATGGCGCTATTAGCATGAGCGGCGTATATGATCTTACAGAATACACCAAAGGTTATTGGGATGAGCAGGTGTATTTCAACAGCCCGATTCATTACATTCCAAACTTAACAGACAACTGGTATCTTGATAAAATAAAAGCAAGCCATCACATACACATTTATACTGGCAGCGGGTCTTTTGAAGATCCCGACGCTAACAAAAGATTTTCGCAGGTTTTGTGGGATAAAGGCATCTGGCACGACCTTGATATTTGGGGCGCAGATATAAACCACGACTGGCCCACATGGCGGGCAATGCTTCCATACATTTTACACAATAAGTTTTAACAAGAAGAAACTGGCGGGGTTTTTTATAATTACAAGAGACATATGAAATCATTTTCAAAAAAAATCTGGCGCCGTATTTTGCGAGTTGTGCTTGTAATAGCAGGAATATACCTGTTATTTATGATTGGCCTTAGCATTTATATTTCATCATCAAAAGAAAGACTGCTGAAATTTCTTACGCAACGTATGAAGGAAACTATTGTTGGTGAATTGAAAATTGACAAAGCAGATATTACCGTGTGGCAGTCGTTCCCCAAAATCGGGATTAAGTTAAGTAATGTAACCATCAGCGATTCGTTTTATCACCGCCCTTTTTTAAATGCGAAAGAAATTATTGGTAAAGTTGGATTGCTCGATTTATTAGGAATGAAAGTACAGATCAATTCGGTTGAAATTGATGATGCACTTATTCATGTTTTTACAGATAAAAATGGTTTTACAAACAGTTATGTTTTAAAACCGCAGAACAAACCAAAACGCGAAAACAAAAAACCTATTGTAATAAATAATCTTGAGTTAAACAATGTAACCGCTATAAGTGAAAATGCCATAAAACAAAAACGTTTTGAACTGCGCATAAAAGAAGCTGATGCAGGTATAAGCTTAACCGGAGGAAAATATTTTATTGATCTCGATGAAGATATTTTTATTCGCGGGCTTGGCTTTAATCTTCCTAAAGGTTACTGGCTCGAAAATCAGCGGGTGCGGGCAGAATGGAAATTCCAGTATGACACTGCAGGCAACATTCTTTCCTTTAACGATACAAAGGTTAGAATTCAAAACCAGCCATTTATTATAAAAGGTGCGTTTTATATGAATGCACCTGCAACACATTTTAGAGTTGAAGCAAGCACAAAAAATATTTCTTATGCTGATGCGCTGGCCATGCTTAAACCAACTACCAGCGCAAAAATTAAGAAAATAAATTTTTCAAAAGGGCTTAATGCAAAAATTACGTTAGATGGACCGCTGGCTTATAAAACAGTTCCCTTGGTTAAAGTTGATTTTAGTACACAGGATAATGATCTTACTACTCCGGTTATTAATTTCAACAATTGCTCGTTCAGCGGAAATTACATTAACCAGATTAACCCGGCTTTGCCACGTACAGATGATAATTCAAGAGTAACAATAAATTCTTTTGTAAGTAACTGGGGCGATATACAATTAAAAGCACAGAATATTGCAGTAACAAATTTATTACACCCTATTATTCAGTTTCAATTTTATTCGCAGTGTACTTTACCGCAGTTAGATGAACAGCTTTCATCTGCTACATTAAGATTTATAAATGGCGATGCAAAATTATATCTGGCTTACAACGGAGCTTTAATTGCAAACGCTTCTTTACTTGACCGGCTGGATGCAAAAATTCATATCAACAATGGCAAGATTGTTTATGTTCCAAGAAATCTTACTTTCTCTGAGTGTAATGGCAATGTAAATCTCACCGGCAATAATTTATTAATCGATAGTTTTCAGTGCAACTTAAACACAAATCATTTTATAGTTAATTTAACCGGACAAAATCTAAACCGTATTTCAAACGCAGAGCCGGGAAAAGCAGATATAAATTGTAATGTTTATTCACCGGCAATTGATCTATCCGATTTCAAAGCACTTTTCGCACAAAAAAATAAACAAGTTGCAAAAACACAAAAAGGTGGTCTTGCCAGAACGGCAAATTCAATTGACGATGCGTTGGATAGAGGGAATCTTTATTTTAATATGAGAGCCGGTAAAATAACGCTGCATAATTTCCAGGCAAATAATGTAACAGCAAATATTTTATTTGAAGGAGATGACTGGCAGGTGCAAAAAGCTTTTTTGCAATATGCAGATGGTACTTTTAACCTTACTGCAAAAGTGCACCAGGTAAATGATGCTTTGCATCAGCTATCTGCGCAAATGAATTTGCAGCACATTAATGTAAAAAAATTATTTTTTGGGTTTGATAATTTTGGTCAAACAACGCTTACATCACATAATATAAATGGCATTATGGATTCAAAAACAAACATAACAGCCAATATGAACAGCTCCGGTAAACTTGTATCATCAACACTTAACGGGCAAATGTATTTCTCAATAAAAAATGCTTCGCTGATTAATTTTCAACCATTATTAAATATGCAGAAATATGTTTTTAAAAATCGTGATTTAAAGAATGTACAGTTTGCTGAATTGCAAGACACATTCGATATAAAAAATGGAGACATTTACATACAACGAATGCCGGTGCAATCATCTGCATTAACCATGTATATGGAGGGAATTTATAGTTTTGCAGACAGAACAGATATTTCAATACAAGTGCCGCTAACAACACTTGTAAATAAGCCTGATGATTATAAAAAAATTGATAAGCAAAAAGCAGACAGACCCGGACCCAGTATTTATTTACGTGCGAAAGATAAAGGCGGACAGGTGAAGATAGGACTTGATTTATTTAGAAAATTTCACGACAAAAAATATAAAAAAGAAGAGCAATAAATTCTTTTGTTGAATGATGAACACTATATGCAGCAGGCTTTGCGTGAAGCGCAAAAAGCTTTTGAGGAAAATGAAATTCCGATAGGTTCTGTTATTGTCATCAATCAAAAAATTATTGCACGTGCACATAACATGACAGAACAGTTGAACGATTCCACCGCACATGCAGAAATTTTAGCACTTACATCAGCATATAATTTTCTTGGCAGTAAATATTTGCCCGATGCTACTTTGTATATAACTGTTGAACCTTGTTTAATGTGTGCAGGCGCTATGTACTGGAGCAAGCTTGAACGCGTTGTGTGGGGCGCTGATGATAAGAAAAATGGTTATCATCATATAACAGAAAGCAACTCTCCTTTTCATCCAAAAACTAAAATAAGAACAGGTGTTTTAAAGAATGAATGCGCTGAATTAATGCAAAGTTTTTTTCAGCAGAAGAGGCGATGACATTTTCGATATAAGAAAGAATTAACCTGCATTAACATTACTCGCACTAAATTTGTTGCCCTTAGTAATCAAGTTGATTTCTGCAATCAGAAATCATTAATCAGAAATTTAAAATTTTTAATTATGGCATTTACACTACCTCCGCTGCCTTATGCATACAATGCATTAGAGCCGCACATTGATGAACAAACAATGAAAATACACCACGACAAACATCACCAGGCTTATGTAGATAATTTGAATAAAGCAATTGCAGGTTCTGAGCATGAGAAAAAATCGCTGGAAGAATTAATTGCAAATGCAGGAAAAATTTCACCCGCTGTTCGCAACAATGGCGGTGGTCATTGGAACCATACTTTTTTTTGGGATATTTTATCAAAAGATGGCGGACAACCTTCGGGCAGTTTAAGTGAAGCTATCAACAACACATTTGGTTCTTTTGATGAGTTTAAAACAAAATTTAATACAGCAGGTGCTACGCGTTTTGGAAGCGGCTGGGCTTGGTTAATTAGTCGCGATGGAAAATTAGAAGTTACTTCAACACCAAACCAGGATAATCCTTTAATGGATGTTGCTGAAGTGAAAGGCACACCTATAATCGGTGTTGATGTTTGGGAACATGCTTATTATTTAAAGTATCAAAATAAACGTCCTGATTATTTAGCCGCAATTTGGAATGTGATAAACTGGAAGAAAGCACAGGATAATTTTGATAAAGCAAAATAATTATATAAGCGCTTATATAATTTTGAAAATCTCCCGATTAATTGGGGGATTTTTTTTAGTTATCCTGTAACCTCTCTTTTCTTTTGTTCGTCTTCATTTATTTTCATAAACGGTTTTAATATATCAATAGGCACCGGGAAGATAGTTGTTGAATTATTTTCTGTTGCAATCTCACGCAGTGTTTGAAGATACCGCAACGTAAGTGCACTGGGTTGTTCACTTAAAATTTTTGCCGCATCGCTCAATCGTTGTGATGCCTGGTATTCACCTTCGGCAGAAATTACTTTACTTCTTCTTTCTCTTTCTGCTTCCGCCTGCTTTGCCATAGCACGCTGCATTTCCTGCGGCAAATCAATTTGCTTCACTTCTACATGCGTAACTTTTACGCCCCACGGCTCTGTTTGTGCATCAATAATCTGCTGCAAGCGCAAATTTATTTTTTCTCTTTGCGAAAGAAGGTCATCCAACTCCGACTGACCAAGAACACTGCGTAAAGTTGTTTGTGAAAGTTGTGATGTGCCGGTGAGATAATTTTCAATTTCAATTATCGCTTTCTGTGGATCAATCACCCTGAAATAGATTACTGCATTTACTTTTATAGAAACGTTGTCCTGCGTAATTACATCCTGCGGCGGTACATCCATCACCACAGTACGCAAGCTTACCTTTACCATTTTATCTATAATCGGTATCAGTAAAATAAGACCGGGACCTTTTACTCCTCCGCTTAAAACTCTTCCCAATCTAAA
>JAICKT010000195.1 GCA_025927795.1 Parafilimonas sp.
ACCCTGTTGGAAGTATAGTTAACGGAGATGGATTAGACTGGCATGTAGTGGGTGTAGTAAAGGATTTTATTTATGAATCGCCTTATGAAAAGGTACAGCAGCTTGTTGTATTAGGTCCTAAATCATGGTTCTCTACAATTCATTTTAAATTAAATTCTGCAAATTCAACTGCGAAAGATTTACAGTTAGCTGAAACAATATTTAAAAAATATAATCCGCAATATCCTTTTGATTACAAATTTGCTGATGAATCTTATGCATTAAAATTTCAGGAAGAAAAACGTATTGGAACATTAGCTGCTTTGTTTGCAGGCTTAACTATTTTTATTTCGTGCTTGGGATTATTTGGTCTCGCAACTTATATGGCAGAAAATCGCATAAAAGAAATTGGCGTTCGTAAAGTGCTGGGTGCATCTGTGATGAGCATTACATCATTGCTTTCAAAAGATTTTTTAAAGCTTGTAATTATTTCATTGTTGATTGCTTCACCTATTGCATGGTGGGCAATGAGTACATGGCTTAAAGATTATTCATATCATATCAAGATTGAATGGTGGGTGTTTGTGCTGGCAGGTGTTTTATCTATTGCTATTGCATTACTTACTGTAAGTTATCAATCAATCAAAGCAGCAATATCAAATCCTGCAAAAAGTTTAAGAACAGAATAATATTTGCATCATCAGCTTATACTGATGTTTGTTATTCTGCAATTTTTTATTTTTTGATAAATCAAATTTTTATGCCTCTTTCGTTATCAGTACGAATAAGTATGCTGAATTAATTGATGGCAATGTGAAGATATAATCACAAATTTTTATTGCGGCGGTGGTTGTGTGTTATCTAATCCTCCTGCCGAAGATGATGACGGTGCGATTGAAATGCGTAACTCAATTCCTGCTCTTGTATTAGTAATAGGCGCAGAGGTAGATATATATGGAATTACGCGCTGCTGTTCAAAATAAAAGCGTAAATCAATTCTATTGTTTATAATATAATCGAACGCTGGTTGTATGCCAATTGTTTTTTGTCCGCCTGTACTAAATGCGGCAGGATTATCAAGCCGGCTATTGCTTTGCACATCATTACGGAAAGAAAGATCAAGATTTAAACTTAAATCTGTTTGGCTTGGATCTGCCTTTACAAACGGAATTTTAAAAGGAATATTTACACCATGTTTTCTAAAGCTGCCACCAAATGTTATAGAACTGCTTCTTACTTCACTTAACTGATAATCGTATAAGCTTAAACTCAACTGCCTGCTTTTTGCATATTCAAATCGTAAAGCTGTTTGATTTTTTGTAGTGATATCAAAACCAATCAACGGTGCAAATTGTTCTTGTATAGTTAGATTTGGAATTAAAAAGAACGGAACATAATTCCCTGATACCGGATCTATAAACGCAGGCTGGCTTAAATGCAATGGATCATAAAATAATAACTGACTGCTGAAGCTATTAAAGCTTAATGTGCTTGTATAGCCATGTGTAATAGTTATGTTGCTGAATACATCAGCCAGTGCAGGTATTTTGGATAATCCTGTATATGTAACACGCCAGTTAGGTAACGCATGTACGCCTTTAAAAGGATTTGTTTTTATCGTTTTATAAGATTCATCAATCAACGAAATTGAATTTGGATCTTTACCAGTATAAGCTGCAATAAATGCAGGCAATAAAACATCCTGCTGATAACGACCATAACCTGTGGGAAAACCATCGCCCTGAAATGTTTGATTCCAATATGGATTTGCTGCCGCAAGACGCTTTGCAATTATTATACGATTGCTTTGAAATTCATTAAACGTTTGAGAAATTTCATTTGGATTTGTTTTCTTAAACAATGTTTGGAAACTGATATATGAAACCGTAAATCCACCACCCGCTAACGGACTTAAATGCTGGAAGGTATCAACGGTAGGCGCAGTTGGGGTAGGAAGGTTTTTAAACAGTTCATTATAATTTTTAGAAAATGTTTTTTGAACATTTACATCAATATTAAATTCTCTTATAGGTTCTAATTGTGCCGTTATATTTAATTGCTGCTGGTAATCCTGTTGATATAAAAGATTGAAAAAAGTATCTCTTGTAATTACACCTTCTCTTGCTTTTTGATCTAACCAGTTTGCATCAGGCTGCTTACCAAAAATATAAGCATAACCCGGCTGATTTGTTTTTTGATTTTCGCCTAAATATCCTGTGCCTGTTGTAATGCCGGGTACACGGCTATCATAGTTTTCATTATAACTTACTGAAACGTGTTTAACCATTGTAACAATACCGCCAATAGCTTTTACAGCGCCATTTATTGGGCCATGTTGCTTTGCTTTACGCATCGCGATGCGATAATTTCTTTTTTGTTGCCGCCATTGCTGTAACGCATGTCTGCGCGCAAAACCTTTTAGCTTATGCCCTGCCGAATCTTTAATAACCTGCGCACGAGGTTTTGGTTTTTGCAAAGTATCATTTCCGTTTGTTGTACTATCAGCTTCTGTCGCATTATCATCAGAAGGTGTACTTACTGCAGTTAAGAATTTTGATTTTGAATACAATCTTGTAAAATCAAATTCACCAGTTACATTATTTTGTTTTGAATTTTCAATCGTATTGCCAAAACTTACTGCGAGTAAACTGGCGCCAATCCAGTTATATGTTGTAGTATAGCTATAATGCGCCGTTACCCAATCGGTAACCGGAAATTTTGAAAGTGGTACATTATAACTTAATGTTGCGTGTTGCTGATATAAAGTATTTCTGCCGACATGAAAAAAGTTTTCGCGAACCGTATCTTTTTTTGCCTTTGTATTTAATTCTCCAAAAGGTTCATCAACTCTTGCAAAAGCTGTTGCAGCAAAATCTAAATTAAGACTGCGTGTAAAATCCCATCGCAAATTATAGTAGCGGTCAAACGTAAAGTATTTATCGTAAGTTGTATCAACCTGTTCAATCTTGCTATCATAAGTATTAATAATGCGCGGCACATAAAAACCAAACTGGCGATTAATATCAGCCCTGAAACTTAACAGCGATGGAACAACATTGAAATTAAAATCTCTTACAGGATTTAACCATACACTTTTATTTTTGATAAGATTTTTAAAAGGCTCTGTAAATTTTGAAGAAGTATTAAATGTATATCCAAAACCCCCCGCGTATTTTTTTATATTATTCATTTTTATCAATGGGTTGGTTTGCTGAAATTCTGTGTAAGAATAACTAAAATCAAAATTGCTGATACTCCATAAATGAGGTTTCGAACCTGGCGATCCGAAGCGCACATTTGTAAAGTTTATTGTTTTAATTGTTGTTTGATCAATTGCTGCGCGCTTTACAGAATCTCTGTTGTTTGTCATCTTAAGCTTATCCTTATATAAAATATCCATGTCATAAGGATCGTATTCGGGTGTTAAAATAGTTTTATTGATGCTTGCATAAACAGGAATGGTTATACCTAATTTTTGTGGCAATAATTTTCCGGCATCAATATTTAAAGCTGCATCAAACTGGAACATATTATCTTTTGCACGCGCATTTATTTGCTGATCAATTGCACCAAAACCATATGTATAAGTATTGGCTGATAAAGAAAGCGTTCCTAAATCTGCAAGCTGTATATCTGCTCTTGCTAAAGCGGAGTAACCACCTTTCTCATCAATTTTAGAAAGACGTAATTCATTCACCCAAACTTCTGTACTGATGGTGCTGTTTGTTTCATTTTCAACTGCAATTAAAAAGCTTTGCACTTCACCAAGATTTGGATTACCTTTTATGGCATAAGTGCGATTGCCGATTAACTCCGAATAAAATTGCGCTATCGGGTAGTTTTTTGTATTGCGTCTTATTTTAAGCTGAACAAGATCTTGTAAAATAACGTTTAGACTATTTGAATCAGGCCAAATTTGCTCAGGTGTTGCAGTGCTGCTGAATTGTGTTATTTCAAGTGGAATTTTTATTTCATAATAATTATCAAGAAAATCCTGACCGATACGAATTACTGCATCAACTTGTCCATTCGTTAATTGCGGTGACTGTTTCAAACCAGATTCTGCGTGAATGAACATTGACATTTCTCCATACTGTCTTAAATCAAGATTTAATGTTTTAAACACTGCTCTTGAATCATGCTTTTGAAGATTATTTATCTGCAAGCTCATTGCCTGTTCATTCTGCAAAAGATTTACACCATTGTTACTTAACTCTTGCACACGGTCAATGCCCGGCGGTGTTCTATAAGGTATTGGTTGACGATTGCTGTTTTCTTCAACATTAACTGCCAAAACATTTATTGTAGTGGCTGAAGGCTTCAGTTGTGTATAGCTGCCGGTTGTATCTACATCATAAGTAAATGTTCGCCACTGATTGCGCACAAGATCAAGTGTTGCAAAACGAAGTACAACAGAATCTTCAAAACCCGTCATATACATTCTTATAAAACGGATAGATTTAAAATCAGGAACCTTTCCTATGTTGTTTGTGAAATCTTCCACTGGTATACGAAACAAAAACCAGTTTTCCGGAGCAGTGGTTCCATCTGCAAGTCTTGGCGTTACCGTTTTTTCATCCGTAATATATGGAGTTAATCCGACAGCCATTCCAGGCTTTAGATTAATTTCATATTCATAATATGCCTCTGTCTCATTGAGCGTATTATCCCTGTTCAAATCTTCATTATCTGGATATAAAGTTGCAGCAGGCGAAAATTGTGAACTGCCGTTTGCGATAGGCGAATTGCCTTGCGGATTATTGTAATTTTTATATCTCGCTAAAATGCCGGCACCTGATGCATCAAAGCTCGCATCGCGATACCATTTATAATCATCATTTGAAGGATCAGCATTTGCCTCCTGAAACAATTTTGAAGTGGCACCAAAATTTGTTGCAATATCGTTTAAGTAAGCGCTTCGCTGTATTCTTTCTGTGTCATCATTCAGTCCGTCAAATCCAAGGTCCTGGTAAGCACGATCTGCAGGATCATTGCTGAATGCCTGCGTAAGTTGTATCGGGTTTATGGGTGATCTGCCCCAAACTGAGGTCTGTGTTATTGCCGGAATGTTTGGTGTGGGCAAACCATTCTCATAAAAACGCCTGCCATCTTTTAAAATATCTTCACTTATATCACCAAGATTAATAAATAATTTTCCTCCTGTGCTTGTTGGATTTTTAATAAATGGATCCTGCATCCAGAATTCTATGTATTGAATGTTTCCGGTTTCAAAATCTGTTTGATCAAGACTGCGCATAATACCACCCCAACGCTTTTGCGGATTTCTTAATTTTCCGTTGGCATCTATATCAGCAACATCGTCTGTAAAATTATACGGACCAGGATCAGTTGGATAATAAGCCATATCAAACGTTGGTGTAACAACGTCTGTAATATTTGTTGTACGCTGCGGAAATAATTCGTTTGTAAAAACCTGTCTTACACGCGGATCACTTAATTCTTTTAAGTTACTGCGTAAAGGGTTATTTGGGCTTGATCTGTCCTGCAATGTTGGTTCGATGTTATACCAGGCAAGCTTTGCACGATTCATTCCATATATTAAACTATCAGTAGCTGTAGCTTCGGGAAATAAACCATTACCTTGCGGTGTGGAAGCAAGCGTCCATGCAATAAAAGGAAAACGCAAATCCACACTGCTTGTGGCACCTTCAAAATCATCTATATAAATTAAACCTTCTGAACCTTTACCAATTTGCGGTGGATGACCGGGTTTTAAAACAGCTGCTTCACCATACGCATTAATGCTGCTCGGCGCTGTTGAATTATAAAAAGGAAGTTTGTTTATGAAACGTGTTAAGCCGGGTAGTTCGTTTTGATAACTGAAATCAACACCATACATCGTGTTGCGAATCGGGTCTTCATTATAATCAACTTTTGTAAAGAACGGACGCTCTGCTAATCGTTCAATAGTACCACCAAGAGATAAATGTTTATTGGCAAGATAATCGAGCCGCACGCCTAAAAAGCTGCGCTGCTGAATACCGAATGTTGCATTATTTTCAAATGAAACACTAACCGGAATTCCTGAATTTATAATTGCCTGGTTAATTATTTTTAAAGTGCCGAGATTATAATCAATAATATAATCTGTGTTTTCCTGTAATACCTGTCCGCCTGCAGTTACCGTTACAGAACCTTGTGGAATATTAAATGCGCCCAAATAAATATCGGTGCTCGAACTGCCTTTTACTGTTCCCAATAAAGCATAATGATTTTTGTTGGCATAGGTTTGTGCAATTGCTTTTATTGAATCGTATAATTCACTATAAACATATTTTTGTTTTACTGAATCCGGGATGCCTTGAAAAGCGATTGAATCCAAATCATGCCCAAAAGGTTCAAGTAGAGGAAAAACAATTTCTCCCTGTTGCTGCAAAACAGTAAAGCCATTTACAAAATCGTATTGACCATCAGGCTGCGGATCGCTTTGATTATTCAACCTGTCTGCGCGAAGAATAGTTATTAATGGCGTACCAGCAACTGTTGGATCACTTTGCGGCAAATATCTTTTTGTACCTGCACTTGGATCCTGATAAACAACATTTAATTTAAAAGCAGTAGAATCTAAACTGGTAACATCGAGCGCATAAACATTCTTCATCATCAAACCCCATATAGGAAGATTCGTGCGTTGTGATGTTGCTTTTAATAATTTCAGAAAAAGTACTTTTTGCACACCAACTGTAGAATCAACCGTAACATCCTGCGAAAATTCTCCCACCTGGTAAACCCTGCCATTGTATGTATATTGATAAGCAACGGCAAGTACATCATCCGGCTGCAGTTGCACGTTTAATGAAATAAATCCAACCTGCGGATTATAATAATATTCACTTGAATCAAGCTTTCGTGCGAATGTTTTTTCAAAATCATTTACTGGGGTTAACCCTTCTGAAAATAATTTAGAATTTACTACAGCAGGATCTCTGTAAGAAGAATCATTTAAAATTTTAGTATAAAGATCATTTGCTCCGTTAAAGGGCAAAGCGCTTGCGTTGTTACCTACATTTGAGTTAAGATGTGTGTTATAAGGATGCCCCTCGCCTAAATCCATTAAACCAACAATACCTCTTGTATTTGTTGTAGTGCCATTTCTGTTTGTAACCCAAACTTCCATGCGCACGATTTGCACCTGGCTATTTACCACAGGCAAATTGCTCATGGTTTTGTTGTAATTAAGTTTGAAATATTGCGCTAAAAGAAAATGTCTGTTCTCATCATAATCATCTAATTTCTTATTTATCTGCTGGCTTAACCCGCCACCTTGTAAAGCCACAGATTGTTGCTGTGAACGTTGATTGGCGAGTGCTGTGGTTATAAATAATTTTCCAAATTGTAGTTGTGTCTTTACACCAAACAGGCTTTGCGGGCTGCTCATTAAGGTGCTCTTTGTTTGAAATGTAATGTTACCTGCTTCAACTGATTTCAGGATTTCATCATCCATTCCTTTATAATCAAGCTTAAGCTGGTTTTCATAATCAAAATTTGCAAGCGTGTTATAACTAATGGGCAACTTTAATTTATCACCAATGCTTGCATTAATGTTGATGTTGGTATTCATATTAAAATCCAAACCGCCATTCTTTCTTGCACTTTCAGGCAGCGTCGGATTTTTAATAACTTCTCCCTGGTAACCCATTGTAATATCAATGGTGCCCTGCGGTTTTATATCAACTTTTAAACCCTGCGGCCCAAGTCCAAAAATTCTGTCAAATAATTTATCATATACTCTTGGTGGCGGTCTTGAAATTTTCCTGTTCAGGTCTAACAAAGTTTGTGCACGCTGATTAAAATAATCATTCTCCTGCTTTTGAGATTGCAGGCGATACATTTCATCAAACGTTAGATAAGTTGGCTTGCGGTAAATAAGATCACCTACTTTTTCAGTAATATAATATTGATTAGTTACCGGATCATATTCAATATTTTGTTTGATAATAGATGTATCAGGTAAGTCAAAAGGGTTTGTATAATTCGAGCTGAAACG
>JAICKT010000229.1 GCA_025927795.1 Parafilimonas sp.
CAGTATAAAAAATGCAGACAAAAATGCACTTGAAATTAGTTTTGTTTTTTTCTTGTCGAGCTCAAGGTCGAGACCTGCTTCAAGTACAATCATAATGGTGCCGATGACACCGAGAAATTCAACAGCTTTTGCAGGTATGGGCAATGTCCAGCCTCGTGCATCGGCAATAGCACGCATAATAATTCCCGCCGCAAGCAGCAATAATACCGAAGGAATTTTGAGGTAATTGGAAATGATGGAAAAAAAATAAGACACAACAACAATTCCACCCAATAATATTAATATCACCGTTGTTGAAAAATGAAGCATGCAATGTGTTTACAGATTGCAAGTATAACCATTTGAGATTGGAAGTATGTAAAGATTTAGATAAACTCTCTACTTTTAAATCAAACCTGTCAGGTTCAGACTCCCTTTAGAGGCTGAGGTGCCTGGGACAAAAACTCTCCGTTAATCATTACTTTATCAATTAAATTATTTCCAAAAGAATAGGGCAAATATGCAAGTGATGGAATTTGTTTTGTGAAAATAAGATTTGCTTTTTTGCCGATTGAAATGCTGCCAGCGTCATGCTGCAATTCCATTGCATAAGCACCGTTAATAGTTGCTGCGTTGATGGCTTCTTCAGGCAACATACGCATTTGAATACATGCCATTGAAACAACATTATTCATATTGCCGGAAGGAGAGGAGCCAGGATTATAATCTGAAGCCAATGCAACTGCACAATTATTTTCAATTAATTTTTTTGCAGGCGGATAATTCATTCTTAAAAAATATGCAGCACTTGGAAGAAGTGTTGTTATGGTTTCACTATTTGAAAGTTTCAGTATTTCATTGTCATTTAAAGTTTCAAGATGGTCAACACTTAAAGCATTTAGTTTAATCGCTGCTTCAATACCGCCAATACTGTTGAGTTGATTTACATGCAGCTTTGGTTTTAAGTTATATTTTATTCCGGCTTTGCAAATGCGTTTCATTTCATCAGCAGAAAAAAAACCTTCTTCACAAAACACATCAATATAATCAGCTAAATTTTCTTTGGCAATGTTGGGGAGCATTTCATCAATAATCAATTTTATATAAGCTTCATGATTTTTTCTGTATTGAAGCGGATAAGCGTGTGCACCTAAGAATGTTGATTTAACAGAGATGGATGAAGTATGTTTTAATCGTTGAATTACACGCAGCATTTTTAATTCATCCTCAACACTTAAACCATAGCCACTTTTTATTTCTATAGCTCCAGTTCCAAGTTGAATTACTTCATTTAATCTTTTTAATGCAAGATCATAAAGTTCATTTTCACTCATTGCATTCAGCTTATTGGCTGAGTTTAAAATGCCGCCGCCTTTTGCGGCAATATCAGCATAACTTAATCCTTTTATTTTATCAACAAATTCTTCTTCGCGGCTTTTAGCAAAAACAATGTGTGTGTGCGAATCGCACCAGGAGGGAAGAACATAAGCGTTAGCTGCATCAATAATTTCTGATTTCTGATTTCTGATTTCTGATTTCTGATTTAAAATTTCACACATCTGTCCATACTTCGCAATTTTTCTATTTTCAATAATTAAATAAGCGTTTTGTATGCATGGCAGAACAGATAATTCTTTTCCGTGCAGCAATTTATTTTCTTCACGAACATTTACAAGGCAGGCAATATTTTTTATGAGTGTTTGCAAGAATTTTTTAATTGATAATTTTTAACGGAGGAAGCTATCATGGTCAGTTATTGGCTATTCACAATTGTCCATTCACCGTTACTAAAAACCCCAATCAACCACACGGCGCAGATAATGTTTGTTTTGTATCACCCAAGTTACTTCGTAACGCCCGGTGCCTTCGCCATTCAGCATATAGATATATAATTTGCGATGGTCCGGTGAAACGTAAACATTGCAATAACTTTTTGAACTTCCTTTTGTATCATTAAAATAAAGTTTCGGTTCATACAAATCTGCAAACGCTGTTGCCGGAACAGCAATCGTATCTAAACCCATAATTGCAGTAACAGATGTTATCGTTGTTTTTGGAACTTTATTTTCCGTTCCCCAAAAAGCATGGTTATCTAATTTAACTGCATACTTATCATCGAACCAGGTTACTTTATGTTTTGTTGCATCAAAACCACCGGTTGTAATTTTTACTGTAAGCGTATCATTAGAAAAAATTATTTCATCGTTTTGAATTTCTGTTGCAGGAATTTGTTCGAGCTTATGTTTTTCAAGACTCTCGCTTATACCTGCAAATGTGAATTGTGCAAGGTCTGCCCGCACATCTTTTTCCATCATCTTAGAAAAATTATCTTTCTTACTGCGGTAATCAGGAATATCATCATCCTGTGCAAAAGAAAAGTAAACGAGCAGGGATAAAATTCCAGAAAAAAGAATACGCATGCTTAATTCATTTTATGTTCTTCAACATATCATCAGTTAATTTTTCCAAATCATATTCGGGCTTCCAGTGCCAATCTTTTTTTGCAACGGAATCATCAATACTTTGCGGCCAGCTTTCCGCAATCACCTGCCTGTAATCCGGTTTATATTTTATTTGAAATTCAGGAATACGTTTTTTTATGGATGCCGCAATTTCAGCAGGAGAGAAGCTTATTGCAGATATATTATAAGATGTGCGCACCGAAATTCTTTTCTGAGGTGCTTCCATCAATTCTATTGTTGCGCGAATCGCATCCGGCATATACATCATTGGTAAATAAGTATCTTTTTTTAAAAAGCATTCATATTTTTTTTCTTCTATCGCATCATGAAATATTTCAATCGCATAATCTGTAGTGCCGCCGCCAGGCTCAGATTTATAACTTATTAAACCGGGATAACGCAAACTTCTTACATCAACCCCAAAACGTTTATTAAAATAATTACACCAAAACTCGCCGGCATATTTACTGATTCCATAAACGGTTATCGGTTCTATAATCGTTTGCTGCGGACAATTTTTTTTTGGGGATGTTGGTCCGAAAACCGCGATGCTGCTTGGCCAATAAACTTTTTTTATTTTTTCTTCACGCGCAATATCAAGCACATTTAATAAGCCCTGCATATTTAAATTCCATGCAAGATTTGGGTTTTTTTCTCCTGTTGCTGAAAGAATTGCAGCCAGCAAATATATCTGCGTAATATTCTGACGAATCACCTGCACGTGCAGCATTTCTTTATTCATTACGTCTAAAGAAACATAAGGACCAGTGCCTTTTAATAATTCATTTTCTTCACGCAAATCACTGGCAACAACATTTGCGTTTCCATATAAATTGCGCAATGCCATTGTGAGTTCAACGCCAATTTGGCCGCTGGCGCCGATTACTAAAATTTTTTCTTTTTGCATATTGATTAATCATGCAAACGTAATGAAGAATTACTGCACACAATCATTGCAATCATTATTGAAACAAATTACTTAGTCTGGTGATTACTCGTATCAGGTTTAATAATTTTTTTATTGAATAAGCGTTTATACAATCACCAAATGAGAATATTAAATCCTGAATTATATTGCAGCCTTTTAAATGAAAATAACTGAGCACATAAGCAACGCAAAAGATACTTTGGTTTCTTTTGAAATATTACCGCCTTTAAAAGGTAAAAGCATTAACTCAATTTATGAGCATCTTGATCCGCTGATGGAGTTTAAACCTTCGTGGATAAATGTTACCTATCATCGTACCGAAACGGCTTTTAAGAAAAAAGCAGATGGCAACTTTGAAAAAGTGGAAGTGCGTAAGCGCCCGGGCACGGTTGGTATTTGCGCTGCCATAATGAACCATTATAAAATTGATGCAGTGCCGCATATTATCTGTGGTGGATTTTCAAAGCGGGAAACGGAAGATGCATTGATTGATTTAAATTTTTTAGGAATTGATAATGTGCTTGCGATTCGTGGTGATGCTGATAAAAATGCTGCTTCGTTTGAGCCAGAACCTGACGGTAATAAATATGCAAGTGATTTATTAAAACAAATTGTAAACCTGAATAACGGAATTTATTTAGATGATGATATTCGTGACGGCGGCAAAACAAAATTTTGTATTGGTGTTGCAGGGTATCCTGAAAAACATTTTGAAGCGCCCAATCCGCATGTTGATTTGCAACGTTTGAAAGATAAGGTTTGCTGTGGTGCAGATTTTATAATGACACAAATGTTTTTTGATAACCTGAAATTTTTTGAGTTTGTAAAAACCTGTCGCAACAACGGCATTAATGCGCCAATCATCCCTGGTCTAAAACCCATCACAACAAAAAAACAATTATCTATTCTGCCGCGCATTTTTCATGTTGATATTCCCACTGAATTATCAGAAGAAATTACACGTTGTAAAACAGATGATGACTGCGAAAAGGTAGGCACTGAATGGCTTGTTCAGCAAAGCAAAGAATTAAAGGAATTTGGTGTTCCTGTTTTGCATTACTACACCTTAGGCAAGCCAAGAGTTATAAAAAATGTAGTGAAAGAATTGATGTAATTAATCAAATCTTTTAATTTAAAAATCATAAACACTCTTGTACGTCATTTCAAGGCACGGGAAATCTCTTAATTATTCAACATCTTTAATTTTATGAGATGTCTCCTTTGTCAGACTGACGTTCGAAGATTCTTCTGTTAATTGCGACGTCAATAAAATTTATTGTATCAGCTTTGCAATTTGTTGCAGCGGCAATGTATTTGCCATCGCCATAATTTGTGTATCGGTTATATTTTTTGCAGTAAAAGTTACCAGCGAACTGCCCAATGGAATTTGAATAGTATAATTTGTTTGTCCATTACTATTATCGTCTTTTGTAAGCTGCCCTTTGTAGCCTTCAATTTTTATTATTTTACTATTACCATTACTCATCATGCCGCCCAACAACGGTGTATTTAAAAAAGCATTTAGTGTAGTAATTAAAGGTGAGTTGCCAATAATAGAAAGATCCACACTATCATTCAGCCCCCATGTGCGGTGAATAGTGCTGCCCATAAATCCAACATTGCTCATTACATTATCGTCTTTGGTATTTGCAGATAAGTTATTCATTGTTGCAGGCAACAAAGCAATTACTTCTTTACCGATAATAATATCAATTTCCTGCATTGCCTGTTGTAAAGCAAAATGTGCATCTTCTAATTTACCGGAGGAATAAGCAGTTTTTGCGGTAGCAATGTCTGTTGTAAAATTCTGCTGTGAGAAAATATTTGATGTAAAGAAAGTACAGGCGAGTATAATTAAGTATTTCATCTTTTAATTTTTAATGGAATTTTAAATAAGGGTTATTGTTCTCCAAGCATTTTTTTGATGCCATCAATATCAAAAGCATTTGCAGCATTCATAACGTCTTGTTCGGTGGCAAAGTTTACACACTCCCAAACTATCAGCGAAGATTGCCCAAGCTGTACCAGTAAAGTATAACCTTTACTTTCATCGTACGTAATTAATGCACGATAACTTTTTATTTTGGTTTGCTTTACGTTTTGGTTGTTGCCGTTGCTTTGGGTTTGCATGTATCCGGCATTATTAAAATATAAATCAACAAAACCGGAATAAACTGTGTTATTACCAATCGTAACCGTTAATTGCTGATCTGCTTTTTTATATACGCTTTGAATGGTAAGATTATTCCAGCCCCATTGTGTACTCATCACTTTATTTTGTGTGGTATCTTTTTGTAAACCGCTAACTGTTGCAGGCAACGATTGTAAAACTTCTTTGCCAATCTGCAATTCAATACCCATTAATGCCTGCTGAATAGAATAACGTGCATCGCTGTAATTGCCTGATGCCTGGCTTTTTTCTGCATCAGCAATTTGCTGGTTTACATCAGGAGGTGTTGTGTTGGTTAAACCACCGCCTTTGGTGTTTGTTGGCGAGCCGCTTGAATTGGTGCTGCCTGCAGTTGATGTAGTTTGATTAGAATTGGTTGAGCTATTTCCGTTAACTGCATTGTTTACTTTATCTTTTAATTTTTTAAGTAATTGCGCATTACTATTATAACTGAAACATAAAACGCAAAGAATGGAAAGAAGGGTACATTTTTTCAATAAGCACATATCGTTTGATTTTTATAAGACGAAAATAAAATAAGTTTTACCACATCCAAATATTTTATTCTTTTTTATAAGTATAAAAAGAATTTGCCTGCGCCGTACAGGTTATTACCAAGTCATTTATACAAACATGAGTCGGTAAATTAGCACAGTAGAAAACAGTGTTCGCAATATCTGCTGCATGTAACGGTTCAAAACCTTCATACATAGCTTTGGCTTTTTCTTCATCACCTTTAAATCTCACTAACGAAAATTCTGTTTCTGCAGCGCCCGGGTGTATAGCAGTTACTTTTATTTTATGCTGAAGTAAATCTATTCGCTGTGCTTCGCTGATTGCATTTACTGCATGTTTTGTTGCGCAGTAAACATTACCTTCTTTATATACTTCTTTTGCTGCAGTTGACCCAATATTTATAATATGCCCTTTTTTATTTTTTATCATGAACGGAATAACAGCTTTTGAAACATACAGCAAACCTTTCACGTTCGTATCAATCATTGTATCCCAATCTTCGATCGAAGCTTTATCAAACAAATCTCTGCCGGCTGCAAGACCTGCATTATTTACCAGTACATCAATATTGCACCATTCATCTTTTAAATTATTTATTACCACAAATACTTCCTCTTTTTTACTTACATCAAAAGCAAGTGGCAAAACATTTATTTTATATGCTGATATTAATTGCTGTGCCAGTTCATTAAGTCTTTCTTTTCTTCTGCCGGTTATAATGCAATTCCATTTTTCAGCAGCAAATTTTTCTGCAATGGCTTTTCCAAATCCTGATGTTGCACCTGTAACAAATATGGTTTTATTCATAAATTTTTTGCAAAAATTCAAAAAACAAATATCAAGAACCAAATAATATTCAAGCTTTAATATTCGAAAATTAAACGTAATTAAACTTTCATCTCATTTTAATTTATACATTGAAATTTATTTGTGATTTATTTTTTTGTGTTTTGAAATTTTCTTTTAGAAACTTTACCAAATTTTAAAAACCTCCGACATTATATTTGCCGCCGTAAATAGTTATGAAGAGAATATTTTTGTTTGCATTATCAGTAATTTTTTATTTACACTTACAGGCACAGCAATTCGCA
>JAICKT010000349.1 GCA_025927795.1 Parafilimonas sp.
AAACAGACAAGATATATTTCATGTATATTTTCCGCTTCACCCAAATCAATAGTTGCAATTAAATCTTTGGCTGAAAAGACATGCCAGTATTTACTTATATCATCAGTTGTGCCGCGAATGCCATCAGTAAGTGCATTCGGTCCGTCAACCATATAATACTTGCTTACGGCATTTGTATAAACAACATTTTTGCCGGTGGCTTTATCCATCACAAATGATTGCTGCGCTTCATTCCTGCTCATAACTTTTCCATCTGCAACAGTAACTGCTTTTAATGTTAGCGATGAATCAATTTGAATAGGCGCGGTATATTTTTTGCTTTCAGGTGTGGGCTCTGTTCCATCTGTGGTATAATAAATTTCGCCCTTATAAATTTCTGTTGAAAACTCTGCTACCAACTGCCCGTTTTGTGTTGCAGCTTTAATATTCGGTTTAAAATTTCCATAAGAAAAATTAATGCCTTGCGCACTAAACCGTTTAAAATGTTGCTGCAAACGTTCATTAAAACTATTCCAGTCTCTTTCATTTTTTGGCGTCCAATCAACTTCTGCTAAAGCCAGCAAACGCGGCAACAGCATGTATTCTGCATGCAGTGGTGTTGTTATATTTTCTCCCCATAAACATGCTTGTGCACCTAAAATATATTGTTCATAACCATTTTGCAATTCTGCGGGAACAGGGTCATAATCGTACACCATTTTTAGTGTATTTAAACCACTTGCCACAGGCTCTGTTGCTGGGTCTGCCTGGTAATTATTAAAGTATAAAGGTTTGCCCGGCGTCATCACTACATCATGCTTCATCTTTGCTGCGGCGATGCCGCCTTCTTCGCCACGCCAGCTCATCACCGTTGCTTCAGGTGCCAGACCGCCTTCTAAAATTTCATCCCAACCAATCATTTTGCGATGTTTGCTCACAATAAATTTTTCTATTCTTTTTATAAAATAACTCTGCAGTTCATCTTCATCTTTCAATCCTAATTTATTTTTTAATGCCTGGCATTTTGCGCATTTTTTCCATGATGTTTTATCTACTTCATCGCCGCCTATATGAATATATTCTGAAGGGAAAAGATTGACAACTTCTGTTAATACATCTTCTAAAAAATTAAATACGCTATCATTGCCCACACATAAAACAGAAGATATGTTCGTATAGTTTCCGCCTGTCATTGGCAACTGCGGTTGTTGCGAACAACTTAAAAAAGGATACGCTGCAATCGCCGCAGCACTATGACCCGGCATTTCAATTTCGGGCACAATAGTTACATTTCTTTCCTGCGCATATTGTACAATGTCTCTAATTTGTTGCTGTGTATAATAACCGCCGTAGGTTGGTGTTTCATCTTTTGTTGCTTGTGGTCTGTCGCTCCATAATTTATCAGTTTCATCCACACGCCATGCACCAACAGAAGTGAGCTTTGGATATTTTTTTATTTCGATGCGCCAACCCTGGTCATCGGTAAGATGCCAGTGAAAAACATTCATCTTATATGCTGCGAGTAAATCAATATACTCTTTTATGAAATCAGGACCGAAGAAGTGGCGGCTTACATCTAAATGCATGCCTCTCCATTTAAAGCGCGGATAATCTTTTATCTGCATGCAAGGCACCTGCAAAATTGCATTGGTACGTATTGCAGGAAGCGTTTGAAAAATAGTTTGCATCGCATAAATAATTCCTGCTTTTGTGTTGGCAGTAATGATGATGGATGATGGTGAAACATTCAGCAAATAACCTTCATCACCAATCTCTGCAGTTTTGAAAATTTTAATCTCAATGGTTTTGTTTTTATGAATGTTTGAAGGCAAATCAATTGCTGAAATATGTTGGATGGATGATGCAAAAAAATTTGCCGCAGCCTGCAGTTCTTTATTCGATGAATTAAATTGAAGCGATGTATTATCATCAATAATAAAATTTCCTTCGCTTTGCTGAATGCTTACCGGTTGCGGAATGATGTTTATAGTTTGCTGTGCAAATATTACAAGCGGCAGCAATGAAAGCATTGATAAAAAAATTCTTTTCATCGTATAATAATTGTAAAAGGTTTTATTCGAATTCAGTGCTGAATATTATTTCAATTTCAAATATCTTTAATCATCTGCTATTGCGTGCAATATCCTTTCCACATCTTCATCATCGCAGAACAGCCTTTTATTAAGGCAATTTAGTTCTTATCAATTTAGGTGATGCAAAATGAATGCTTTCTAATAACATTCTAATCTACTGTTAATGCCAAACTAATAATGGGTATATAGTTTTGGAGAAGTTATTTATAGTAATAATTCCTGATTACAGATATATTAAAAACACAATTAAAATGCTTGATATGAATACAATGCCGTTAATCAAATTAAAAAATGCTGTTGGTGATGAAGCATATCTTACTGCAAAAATTTTTAACTCAGCGGATGTAGATAGCAATGAGATAATAAATGCAACTCATGGTGAAAATGATAGCGTAAAGTTTAACAGGTACGATACTGATTTTCTTATTGATTACATCACTAAAACTCATCATGCTTTTGCAAAAAAGAATACGATTATTATTTATAATCTCACGCAAAAAGTTGCCTACCGACACAGCCATGAACATGCGGAATTGAAAAAATTTAATGAGGTAGCATTTTTTTTCTTTCAGGATTTATTTAATCAAGTGTTGAAAGAAGAGCTAAACCTGTTTCCGCATTTAAGATATACAATAAGAAATATAAAAAATGAAGGCAAAAAAGATGATGCTGCTTTACAATCGTTAAAACAGAAAATACAATTGCAGCAAGCTGAACACGAAAAATCTTTTAACTATCTGAAAATTTTCAGAGAAATAACCAACAATTACCAGGCACCGCCTGACGCCTGTTGGTACCACATGTCTTTATTTGAAAAAATGAAAGCACTTGAACACGATTTGACGCTCCATTTTTATTTGGAAGATAATATTCTTTTTCGCAACGCAATTGCTGATAATGAAAAGCAGGTAACCGGCATTAAATAAATATTATGCAACAGAGTAATATAAAAAGCATACGGCATTTCGGTCAAAGCATCTGGCTTGATTTCTTTGACCGGAAGATTATGAACTCAGGTGAATTGCAAAAATTAATTAATGATGATGGCGTTAGCGGCGTAACTTCTAACCCATCTATTTTTGAAAGTGCCATCAGCAGCAGTTCAGATTATGATGATGATATTACATCACCTTCTCAAAAAAAATTCAGCAGCGAAAAGATATTCTTTGCCTTTGCGGTTAAAGATATTCAACGCGCAGCGGATTTTTTTAAACCTCTTCATGAGGCAACCAGAGGAGAAGATGGGTTTGTGAGTTTGGAAGTTTCTCCTCTTCTTGCCCATGACACAAACGGAACGATAAAGCAGGCAAGAGAATTATGGCATGCAGTTAATCGTAAAAATGTAATGATTAAAATTCCGGCTACAGCGGAAGGCTTGCCTGCCATTCGCAAATGCACCGGCGAAGGAATAAATATTAATATAACGCTGCTATTTGGTTTGCCAAGATATAAGCAGGTTACCGAAGCCTATATCTCCGGTTTGGAAGATAGAGTTAAAGACAATCAACCCATTGATAAAATTACTTCTGTTGCAAGTTTTTTTCTTAGCCGCATTGATGTATTGACTGACCCACTTCTTGATAAAAAACGATTGTATAATTTAAAAGGAGAAACGGCAATAGCATCAGCCAAAAAAGCGTACGAAATTTACAAGTATATTTTTAGCAGTGAACGCTTTAAAACGCTTGAAGCAAAAGGTGCAAAGCGGCAACATTTGTTGTGGGCAAGCACAAGCAGCAAAGACCCTTCTTACAGCGATGTAAAATATGTGGAAGCTTTAATAGGAAATAAAACCATTAATACGCTTCCGCTTAAAACCATTGAAGCTTTTAATGACCATGGCAATGCAGCAAGCCGTTTGGAAAATGATTTGGATAAAGCAACAGATGTGCTGGAGGAGTTGAATGATAATGGCATTGATATAAATATCATTACACAAAAACTGGAAGATCAAGGAATAGAAAAATTTAATAAGGCTTATGCTAAACTTTTAAAAGCAATTGAAACGCGAAAGAAGAAAAACCCAAAATGAAGTTGCTTCACTAAACTCATAACAGATTCTAATCTCTTTTTAATCTTAGCCTAACCCACCGCTAACTCCCGCACGATAGCTTGCACCTGTTATTAATTAAATAATTTTTAAAAAATGAAAATCAAACAATCCATTGCAATGCTAACAACATTTGCAATAGTATGCTTAGCCTTGCTTTGCATGCCGGCTATTGGTCAAACCAATACCAAACTTACAGATGCTGAAATTGCCTCTGTGGCAGTAACCGCTAATCAAATAGATATTGAATACGCACAAATTGCACAGAAGAAATCGAAGAATGCGGATGTTTTAAAATTTGCAGAAACAATGGCAAAAGACCACCAGGCAGTAATTGACCAGGCAGTAGCATTAGCTACAAAACTTGGCGTTACACCAAAAGATAATGCCACTACAAAATCATTTCTTGCAGGCGCAGTAAAAACAAAAGCGATGCTCAATTCAAAGAAAGGAAGTGCATTCGATAAAGCTTACATTGATAATGAAGTTGCTTATCACAAAGCAGCCATCAACGAAGTAGAAAATGTATTAATTGCTGATGCAACAAATAGTGAACTGAAAAGCTTATTGGAATCTGCAGTGCCACTTTTCAAAGCACACCTTGCACATGCTGAAATGGTTCAAAAAGAATTTAATAA
>JAICKT010000080.1 GCA_025927795.1 Parafilimonas sp.
ATTACAAAAGAGAAGATATATCGCCCTACTTCTGGCCCAACGGAAAAGCACCTTCTTCAGAAGAATGGAAAAAATTGGCAGCCAATAATTTTAAAGATTATAAACTTAAAATTGGCGGTCTGGTTGAAAACCCAATAGAATTATCGTTAGAAGAACTTAAGAATTTAGGAAAAGAACAAAACATCAATATGCATCATTGTATCCAGGGATGGTCGGGCATAGCAGAATGGGGCGGCATACCTATTAGCAAAATTGTGGAAATGGTAAAGCCACATTCATCCGTAACAACAATCGCTTTTTATTCTTTTGGTGAAGGGCTTTATGGAGGATTATATTATGATACAAATACACTTGATAATTGTTTAAAGCCAGAATCTATACTGGCATGGGAAATGAATTACGAACCGCTTTCACATGTGCATGGTGCACCATTAAGGCTTCGGGTAGAAAATCAGCTGGGATATAAAATGGTTAAGTGGATTAGCTCCATTGAATTTGTAGAAACTTATAAAACTTTAGGTAAAGGGCAGGGTGGTAAAAATGAAGATGATGAATATTTTAATTTACTGGCGGATACTTAACGTTAACGGATGACACAAACCCTGGCAGTAACTAATAATTATTATTCCTTGTTTCGTCGTAGAGGGGGTCTTCACCGCATAGCTATTGTTCACAGCGTGAGATTCTGTGTGATAAATAACCACTGTCTTATCCGGGAATAGCTTTACAAAAGCGAAGAAGGTCACGGAATAAACTTTACAAAAATAGTTCTTCAAAGGTTCCTCGTAATTTTCAACCTAACTCACATGACTGTTGAAAGAGACTTTACAAGAAAATTTTTTAAGTGAGTGGCCTGAAAAGGCTTCAAATATTTTTATTTTATAATGTTAAAAACTTTTCAAAAAAAAAAACGGGCAATGCTTCAATAATTAATTGCCTGCATTTTATATTGGCGATTAAAAAATTTCAACATGAAAAAAATCCTCAGATCGGCTTTATTTGTTTTTTGCGCATCGTTGTTTATGTTCGGTTGGTGTAAGAAAAATAACTCTACCACACCCAACAATTCCTTAACCGCACAAATTGGTTCTTCACAATTCAGTTCATCAGGCAATTCTGTTAATGTAAACATTACGGGAAGTGAGTTAACCATAACGGGGGAATCAGGGGGCACGGTACTAACGGTTGCTGTTGCTAATTATACCAATGCAGCGGGAACATTCCATTTTGATAACGGAGAAGCGCTTGGTGGTTATGCCGATAGCGGAACTTCAGGAGACGATGTATTTGTTAGCGGCACAGTTGTTATTACGCAGGCCGGCAGCACAATTGCAGGTACATTTTCAGGAACTACACAAGGTGGCACCACAATCTCCAACGGAAGTTTTTCCGTTCAGCACTGATCCGGAAAGCCTTTTTTGTTAATGCACACTCAGGCAGAGTGTGCATTTTTTTTGCCATTCCATTTTAGTTATACATTAGCTCTGCTTACACCAGCGCAATGATCAGCGACAAAAGACAAAAACGTGACTTACATGCACGATAAAATTATAAACGGTTGCAGCTTAAAATGTAAACAACACAGGTTTAGCATTACAACTTTAAAATAACGATACCATATTTGTATTGCAGAAACAACGGCAAAGTTTGATGAACTAACACATCATCAGTGGTAATTCACTAAACTAACTAAACCAATTATCTTACCCCTTTGCTGTGTTTCCGCTCCTTCCTGTGCTTGAGTCCATCGGTAATTTATACATCATTTTATTCCTTTGCCACAGCAGTTTATATGTTTGAAAAGCGGTTTAAGTTTTTTGCTTTCCGCAAATTCAAATTTTTTGTACAACCAATTCATTTACTAACGCCGAAAAATGGCGATGCTTGTCTACAAACTATGCTACACTGATTCTAACAGCGTTCACTTGTTCCTTTTATTACTTGCATTAACTCTTCCGCGTGCCTATTAGGTACAGATATTGCTTTTGATAGGCCATTAAAATTTTGATATGGCGATACTTGGTGAAGTGATAAAAAAAGCAATTGATATTAGTGGACTGATAAGTAGTGAACCTGAACCGAAGAAAGCACAGCGGACGGTGCTTTTGCAATTACTGAAAAAAGCAAAACATACTGCTTTTGGTTTAAAGTATAAGTTTAGTGAAGTGCTGACCAGCAAAGACCCCGTGAGTGCCTTTCAGAAAAATGTACCGGTATATGATTATGATGCGATGTATGGTGAATGGTGGCATTACCTGCTGGCAGGGCATCATAATGTTACGTGGCCCGGCGGGCAGCAATATTTTGCATTGAGCAGTGGCACCACGAGCAATAAAAAATATATTCCTGTAACACCCGACATGATTAAGGCGATTAAGAAATCCGGGATGCAGCAGGTGGCGAGCCTTAAAAATTTTGATTTGCCTGCAGATTTTTTTGAAAAAGATATTTTAATGTTGGGCAGCAGTACTTCGCTTTATAAAGCAGAAGATCATCAGGAGGGAGAAATTAGCGGGATAACCGCCGCAAACATTCCCATATGGTTTAGTAAGTTTTATAAGCCGGGTGCAGAAATTGCATCTATAGCAGACTGGGATGAAAAAGTAAGGCGTATTGCGGAAGAAGCTACAAACTGGGATGTGGGCAGTATATCTGGTATTCCGTCTTGGGTAGAACTGATGCTGAAAGAAATTGTCAGGCAGAATCATCTTGATACGATTCACGATATATGGCCCAACCTGCAGGTGTATACTTCCGGCGGTGTGGCATTTGAGCCTTATCGCGTTAGCATGGAAAAGCTGCTTGCAAAACCCCTGATTTATATTGATACTTACCTCGCTTCAGAAGGTTATCTCGCAACGCAAAAAAGGCCAGGCACTAATGCGATGGCGCTGATTGTAAACAACGGTGTGTTTTTTGAATTTGTACCCTTTATGGAGGAGAATATTGATGAAGAAGGACGCGTGAAGCAGAATGCACCAGTGCTTACACTTGAACAAGTGGAAGAAAATAAAGAATATGTGTTACTGATTTCTACCGTATCCGGTGCATGGCGATATATGATTGGCGACACAGTTATTATTACTGATAAAAAAAGAGCTGAAATTAAGATCAGCGGACGTACAAAGCATTACTTAAATGTTGTTGGGGAACAGCTTTCCATTCAGAAAATGAATATGGCTATTCAAAAGCTGGAGCATGCATTTAATATGGAAATAAAAGAATTTACGGCTGCCACTATCTTTCAGAACGAAGAATATATTTTGAAGTTTGTTGTGGGAACAGATAAAGAAATCGATGCTATAAAAGCAGCACGGGTGGTAGATGAAGAATTGTGCAACAACAACAAGAATTACAAAGTGGCGCGTACAAAAGCTTTAAAGGGAGTGGAAGTGGAAATGGTACCGCTGGAACGATTCTACAACTGGAGTGAAGAGTATAAAAATATAGGCGGACAAGCTAAGATACCACGTGTGATGAAAGAAGATGCGTTTGATAACTTCAGGGCGTATTTGCACCAGTTAAATTAAGTATACTTGATGGAAACAACAGTAGAAAAGGGTGAGCGTAAAATATGAAATTTGCGATAAGACGACGTAATTAGTACAAACACATAAAATAATGAATTTGCTTCTCTTAACTAATAATCCGCAGTTGCTTTTTGCTTTTTTTCTTCCAGCTTTTTAACAAGCTCCACAATTACATCAGGCGATAAGTATAACCTTGCAATTTTATTTTTATATGCTTGCGGTATTTGTGCGTGGTCTAAAATAAATCGTTTGGTGGCGATGATGTATTCACCTAACCCGCGCTCTACAGCATAGGTGTCGGCAACCCTCTCTGCCTCTTTTACATATGCCGGTGAAAAAAGATAACGGTAACCAAACAAGGTAATGCCTGCATTGCTGCGGTGTTCATAATCCATTATATGCCCAAGCTCATGAGCAATCCATCCAACCATTACCACTTCCGGAATTTGAGTTATGGGCATATCGCAATTAATAAGCCTGAAATTTGTGCTGATATTAATACGATAACGCCTTTTTTTCCGCGGACCCAATAAGGTAGAAAACACCGGCTGTGCCTGCATTACAGAAGACCGGATGTTTCTTTTAAAGATAAAACGGATAACAGTCTCCCATAATTCAGGATAAAACGACAACGCCTGTAATATATGTTGCTTTATCACTGACGGTATTTGCTTGTTGTTCTGATACAATAAAAGCACGGGGCTTATTCTTTCATTCGTATTCACGATTACCTACGCCTCCTGCGTATAAATTGATTGAAGCTCTTAAAATAGTTTTTGTAATGGAAGCAAATTAAAAGCCAAAGCTGTAACTGATGCACCTTAAGGTGTTAGTAGTTTAACAGCTCCTTTTCCTTCTTCGCAGATTCTCCTCGTAAAGCCTAATGTGTGATAGCCAATGTACAATCGCAAGGCGGTACAGGTTGTGCGGTTTATATGTACAATGCTAATTATTTTTTAACTTAACCTGTTACAGTTTTTATGGAATTACACGATATTAATTTGGCTATATAAATGAAATCCGCAAAGCCCTCAGCCAACACACATAAGCTATTGGAGAGATTATGCTGGGAAGAGAAAATTATTTCTTTTTCCAGGATACCTGTATTTGCTGGTTACCATTTAATATATATTCCATATGACCTTCTTTGGTTAAAGTGCCATCTATAATTATTTTTTGTTTATCCTGTTTTGCAGCAACTGTAAATGAAGGAAGCGTTTGATTACCGGTATTTATGATTGCCATTCGGCAACTTAGTTTGTTAGCACCTTTTATATGAAAAGAAACCATCTTGCTTTTTTTAGTAAATCCGGTGGATGGATAATCAATATAAATCATGAATGGCTCTCCCGGCACACAATAATAATGACGCGGTACAATGCCAAACGCAACACCTGCTCCATAAACTTCCTGTCCTACACTGCCGGATTGTTCCCAGCCATCATGAATATCTTCCAATGCAATCCAAAGTCGCGGATCAAGTTCACCCATTTTTACTTTTTCTGAAAGCATTTCAGCCGGCAGGTTGCCGGGGTAATAATAATATGCACGTTGTACAAGGTAGCGAATAAATTCAGCCAGTAATAAACAAACGGAGGGCAGTATGTTTATTTTTTCAGCATCAATCAGAAATTGGTGCATAGCAGCAAACACTTCCTGCTCTTCATAAGCTGCGGTATATGGGGCATCATCCAATGGAAATACACCGAAGAAAGTTGAATAATCTTTTGCATAGCCATAGTTACATTCCCACAGGTGCACATTTTTAAAAATATTAGCCAGGCATAAGTAAGCAGTATTTAAATACAATTCATCTTTGGTTTCTTTAAAAAGATCCAGCATGGCATTGGCAGCAAAAGCAGTATTGTTAGCCTGGTAGAATAATTTAAATTTTTTATTGCCCAATGTTTTAGCAGCTTTCTTAGCTTCAGCCAGGTATTTTTTTTCTTTTGTAAGTTGCCATGCTTTCAGCATTACGTGTGCATACAAGCCAGCCACATCATGCTCGCCGCCTTCACCGGGTTTTGTTTCTGCTTTAATTATTTCAAGTGTTTTTATATTATAAAACACCGGCCATTCATATTTAAAATGATGCGCTGCTTTTATGGCAAATGGTAATGAATCTAAAAATAATTTTTTCGCATTCGCATCGCCTTGTAATGCGAGGCGCCCGAGATTCAGCAGCGGATGATGCAAATACCAGGAGTCCATAATATCGGGCTTAAGCTGCTCTTCAGAACCATCTAATTTTTGCGCTTGTGCAGGTAACCAGCGAACAATTGTCCCTAAGCTTTCATCGTAAAATGCAGGTAATCCGGCTTTGATTTTATTAATGGCTGGCAAATCTTTTTTACTCCAATGTTTATAATCTAACATAGGCAGCAATACTGCCAGTTGAACCATGATCTCAGGCGGTGTATTATAATCGCAGGCATAAGCATTTAAATAATCATTTCCATTTGCATGAGACCAGCAGGCATGATTAAATTGCAAATCGCGCAAACCTTTGTCAAGTATTTCGGGCCATGGATGATATTCAGTTTCAGGTCTTGGTAAATGTTGATAAACTTCTGCAAGCAGGTTTAAGAATTGTTTCGCATCATCAAATACATTCTTGTTTTTTGCCGCATTGAAAGCGAGGAATGCATCCGAAATAATAACCTCTTTATTTTTTGAAAGTGGTTTTTCTTTCGAAGGCGGAAGTGCAAATCCAAGTTCAGGCCATTCGCCACCAACTGAATCGCCAAGTGATGTTTTTGTAACCTGGCAATACTCGTTTAATGCAGTAAGATTTTGAAAATAAAGTAAACTTCCTGCAGAAGGCTTATCTAAGCTGATGTATTGTAAACCGCTTCGTGTTCCGGTTTGAGTAATATGCGCTTCACCTTGCGGAATTACAGAAGATTTTTTATTCGTTATGATTACATCTCTTGGCCAAAAAGGTATATATAAAGATTTGGAAGGCGTAAATGCTGTAGTGCAGCGAAACAAAAGCTGTGTACTTTCTAAAATTTTAAAGTCGATTGTAAAAATGCCAATGGGCGCTTTAACGTGTATATTAATATCATCACCAGCTATTGTAGTTTTCAATACCTGCAGGTTGCCTGCAGGTGTGTACGCAATTCTTAATAATACACAACATTCGCCTGCACATTCCACAATTACCCATAATGCATTATCGCCGCAGTGTATGCTAAGTGAATAATCTTTAAGTTCATTTTTATAAATGGCATCATGTTGTAATACATTTTTTACAACCGGCATCCAGGGTGATGTAACATTCATTAAAAAATTGATTTTCGGGTAATGACTTATCGCAAGACTCCTAAGGCTTAGAGCTATAGTTGTGCCAAATATCTTTTCTATTTTTCTTCTTTCTCCGGCTCACTGCAGAATGCGAAAGCAAATGTCTGGTTGTTTGGCTTGTTCTAACAATACCAACAAAGAATAAAGTTTTGTCTGTCTGCGACTGTCCATCAAGAGTACAGACCTTAACTTTATTACAAAATTATATATCTGCGTTGCCGCTAACATGCTTTAATAAAACGAAGGTTTATGAGTTCTTCTAAACGGAGAAAATTTAATATTGCGCTGGATGTATTTCTGTTGCTTGCATTTCTTTTATTATTATCGCCGAGACTCACAGGCTTACCATTGCATGAAGTGCTTGGACTGATTGTGTTTATACCGGTTATTGTACATCTGTTGAGCTCGTGGCAGTGGATTCGATTAACATCAACAAAAATTTTTACTACTGCAAAACCTCGTGCCGTATCAACTATCTTATCAATGCAATTTTATTTATACTGCTTGTTATTGTTATAGTTTCAGGTTTTTTTATTTCTGAAATCATTGTTCCCGCTGCCGGAATGAACATCGTTAAAGACACAGCATGGAGAGCAGTACATGTGCAAACCACTACGTTTGTAATGCTTTTTTCCGGCTTGCATATAGCTATAAATCTTGACTGGATTGTCTCGCTTTTCAAAAAACGATTGCGACTAACTTCTAAAAAAATATCACCCCAATCAAACAATGTTGTGCAAACAGTAAGGCACGTTAGCATATTGCTTATAACTGCACTGATTATAACATCTGTACTAATTTCTCTGGTAGGTATGCCCACGCTTGAAAGATTATATAGCCATAGTTACATAAAAGAATACATGCCTACTTTGAAAAATGGCCTTGGTTAATTTTTAGGTGAAACATTTTTTGTAGTTGCAATTGCTTTCATAAGTCACAAATGGCTTCGTATAAAACTATAGGTTGATTTTAAGAAGTTATAAATTCAAGAAAAAAACAAGCGGGTTGTAACCTGCTTATAAAACTATTTTTCTCTATTGTCGAAATAAAAAAGGGAAGCTGATGATAGCGTCCCTTTTTTTTAAACCAGGTAAAATGGTTACTTTTTAAATTTGATAACATAGGCGGCTCTTAATGCTATAAGGCTTATTCCTTCATGTGACTGAAAACGTAAACCTAAATCCACAACACCTGAGTAACCTACACCTATGCCATAGGTAAGTCTTGTTTCTGTCTCGCTGAAGCCGGGAATCTTGGTTTTGTAACTTGCAAAACCTACCAGAGGTTCAACATACAGAGTCTTGAAGTTTTGCCTGTAACCTGCAACAAGCGGAATGATGTTGAATTTTTGATCCTCATACAAACCGCTTTTATCCTTAAATCCAATATAACCTGTGGTAAAAGTAATTTGGCCGGCTGAACCGATGCCGTACAAACCTTTAATGGTACCGCCGAAGCCCAATTTGTAAGCATCACCAAAAGTTCCTACAGGAAGATCAACTTCAGGTCCAATACTGATTTGATTGTTGCCTTTTTGTGCGTGTACACCATAACTGATAAAAAATAAAACTGCTAACGACAGAAAAGTTTTTCTCATAAACTAATAGCTTTTTAATGTTTAAAATGGTTTTAAAATTTTGCAATGATAATGCGATTGACGGCATAAGGAGATTATCAAAACATATATTTTTTATTCTAAATCAACTGATTCGATTTGTGGGTAGAATACTTATTAATTAAAACAACCGGAACAATTAAACTTCGGCAAAAACAAAAATAGCAGCGCAAGAAAATGTAAACCTTCGAACTGGTTAATCATTTTACTTCGATAAAACATCTGTTTATGAAAAGACTATTATTTCTTTTTTCTGCATTACTCTCTTTAGCGGCATGCACAAATACACCGGATAAAATTGTTAAAGACATACAGGGAATCGATTCTTCCCTTAAACCCGGAGATAATTTTTTTAGTCGCAGCGGGATCTTTATTATAAAGCCAAAGTGTGCAGGATGAGACCGCGTGTTATCATAAACAGTAAATGAGCCGTTGAATTGGTGACGGAGGAGTAAATTTTAAACAATCATACTAACTTTAATCACATGAAACTTTTAATTGCATCTATTATGCTGCTTATCTTTTTGCTGGTGAAGCTAAGTCGCAAGCTGATTCCGTAATTATACTATAACAAATTTTATGGAATTACGGGATATTAACCTGACTGTATAAATGAATGCCCCAAAGTCCTTAACCTGCCGCAAAGCCAGCAGAGAGATTTGCGGAGAAGAAAAATTAAATTCCGCTTTAAAAAAATACATAGGTCACTCAGAAAGTGTGGGCAAGTAGTTCGCCAAACATTGCAGGAAAAAGATGTGGAATTACCCCGGGTTATTTTGAAAGCTATGAATACATAATAAAGATTGCAACATTCACTATAATCAAAGCAAAAGTATCATTTGCATTTCAGCACATCAACATTTTTGAATTAGGTTTGCGCTTAATCAAGCTAATAAAAATATGAGTATTACAGTTGTTGGAACTATGGCTTTTGATGCTATTGAAACACCTTTTGGCAAAACAGATAAAATTATCGGCGGCTCTGCAACATATGCTGCTTATGCTGCCAGCAATTTTGTGCAACCCATTCAGCAAATTTCAATTGTAGGATTTGATTTTCCGCAGGAAGAACTTGAAACTATGCACAGCAGAGACATTCTTACAGAGGGTGTAGTAATTATTCCTGATAAAAAATCTTTTTTTTGGAGTGGCAAGTATCACTTAGATATGAATACGCGTGATACACTGGTTACAGATTTAAATGTTTTGGCAGATTTTAATCCGGTTGTTCCTGAAAGTTACCAGGGCTCAGAATTTTTAATGCTCGGCAATCTTGTGCCTGCAATTCAGAAAAAAGTTATTCAACAGTTTAAGCAAAGGCCTAAGTTAATTATAATGGACACAATGAATTTTTGGATTGAAACTGCTTTTGAAGATTTAAAACAAGTATTCAGCATGGTTGATGTGCTGCTTGTAAATGACAGTGAAGCAAGAGAAATTTCCGGTGAATTTTCTTTAGTAAAAGCAGCAAAAAAAATTCTTACGATGGGTCCGAAATTTTTAATTGTAAAGAAAGGCGAACATGGTGCACTTTTATTTCATGAAAACAATGTATTTTTTGCACCGGCGCTTCCGTTAGAAGATGTGTTTGACCCAACAGGAGCGGGAGATACTTTTGCCGGTGGCTTTATTGGTCATCTTGCAAAAACAAATAACATTTCTTTTGAAAACATGAAAACTGCAATTATTGTGGGCTCTGCAATGGCAAGTTTTTGTGTTGAAAAATTTGGCACAGAGCGGTTAAAAGAAATTTCAACAAAAGATATAAATACACGTGTAAGCGAATTTGTGCAGCTTGTAAATTTTGATATTGCACTTGTTTAAACCGCTTAAGAAATTATGAAAAAAAATTTATCGTGGTTTTCAACCCTGTTTATCATTTTAATTTTTAGTTGTAATATTTCTATTAAACATAAACAACAAAAAGTAGAAGCAGATAAATCCATCACCAAACAAACTTCTTTTAATAATTTATTTATTGATAGTAATAAAATAAACAGTTTTGTTGCAAGCCATCCTGAATACCAAAAATTTCAACAGCAATATTCTGACTTTTATAAGCAACGCAATTTTGAAAGTGCCTGGTTTGACAGTTCAGGCATTACTGAGCAAGCTTATAATTTCATGAATCTTTTAAGCAATGCAGTAAATACTTATAATGACAGCTCTCTTTACAACAATGAATTATCGAAAGAAGTAAATGCATTTAAAAAAGATACTGCTGATACTATAATAACCACTACGCCAGATATCACTCAAACTGAATTAATGCTTACAGGGCAATTTTTTATTTATGCATCAAAAATTTATAAAGGTTCTGATATTAATGTAGAAGAATTAGGCTGGTTTATTCCGCGAAAGAAACTTGATTTAAGCACCATGCTTGATTCGCTGATTGCGCATAAATCAAATTTAAAAAACAGTGAATTTCCTGTAAGCGATTCTTATAAAAAACTGCTTGATTTTTTGCCGGTGTATAATAAATTAAATAGTGAAGGCTGGGATACGATTGCATATCCGGCAAAAGCCTTGCATAAAAAAAGTTCGTCTGAAATTATTCCGCTGATTAAGCAAAGGCTTTATGCACTCGGCGATCTTGCAGAACAAGATTCAACAAATGTTTTTGATACCGCACTTGTAAATGCTGCAAAAAGTTTTCAGGCAAGAATGGGACAAAAACCCGATGCAGTAATTGGAAAATCTTTTTTAAAACAATTAAACATCTCACCATCAGAAAGACTTCAACAAATATTAATTAATCTTGAGCGATTACGCTGGCTGCCGGAAAGGAATGACAGCGCATCCATTATTGTAAATATTCCTGAATACAAAATGTATGTTTATAATGAGGGTAAATTACAATTTGATATGGATGTTGTTGTTGGCGCTTCGGCAACCGGTACGGTTATTTTTACAGGTAATTTAAAATACATTGTTTTTAGTCCGTACTGGAATATTCCGCCGAGCATTATAAAAAAAGAAATTTTGCCGGGCATTCAGCGTAATAAAAATTATCTCGCAGATCATCACATGGAAATTTATGGAAAGAATAGTGGGGGCTTGCCTGCCATACGCCAGTTGCCCGGGCCTGATAACGCTTTGGGAAGAGTGAAGTTTTTATTCCCGAATAATTTTGATATTTATTTTCATGATACAAATAATCATGGTGCATTTAATTCTTCAAAAAGAAATCTTAGTCATGGTTGCATAAGGTTAAGCCAGCCTAAAGAATTAGCGCAATATTTGTTACGTGATGATACGATACACTATAACAGTGTTAAGATTGATAGTTTAATGAATCTTCAAAAAGAAAAATGGGTAACACTTAAAAACCCTGTGCCGGTTATGATTAGTTATTACACAGCTTTTGTTGATAGCACTGGCAAACTTAATTTCAGAAATGATATTTATGGACACGATTCTGCAATGGCAGTAAAACTGTTTGCAATAAATAACATAGCAAAAAAATGATGTGATGAAAGATGATGTAAAGAAAATTTTTGTTGAAAAATTTAAAACCGAACCTTTAATTGTACGTTCTCCCGGCAGAATAAATATTATTGGTGAACATACAGATTATAATAACGGATTTGTGTTGCCTGCTGCTATTGATAAAGCAATTTATATTGCAGCGTCAAAGCGAGATGATTATTTGATTTCATTGCATGCAGCCAACTTCAATGAAGATTTTACAGTTAAAATTTCAGAGATTGCACCATCAAAACAAAACTGGCCAAATTATATACTTGGTATTGTTGATCAATTAAAAAAAATAAATAAAAATATTACAGGTTTTAATGCGGTTGTTGATGGTGATGTGCCATTGGGTGCAGGGCTGTCTTCTTCTGCTGCGGTTGAGTGTGCCACTGTTTTTGCTTTGAATGAATTATTTGAATTGCAGCTTGATAAAATGCAAATGGTAAAACTTGCACAGGCTGCTGAACATGCATTCGCCGGTGTTAAAGTGGGCATTATGGATATGTTTGCGAGTATGTTTGGAAAAAAAGAAAATGTAATAAAGCTTGACTGCAGATCACTGCAATATGAATATGTTCCTTTTCACCTCCCGGGAATTAAAATTGTTTTGTTGAATACAAATGTAAAGCATTCGCTTGCTTCAACAGAATACAACACAAGAAGAAAAGAATGTGAACAAGGCGTTGAATGGATAAAAGAAAATCATCCGGAAGTAAATAGCTTGAGAGATGCAACAATAGAAATGCTTAATACAATGGTTTTGCCAAAAGATAAATTGGTTTATAAAAGATGTCGTTTTATTGTTGAAGAAATACAACGGTTACTACAGGCATGTGAAGATTTAAAAAAGGATGATGTATCAGCGCTTGGTAAAAAAATGTTTGCAACGCATGATGGATTAAGTAAAGATTATGAAGTGAGCTGTAAAGAGCTTGATTTTTTAGTTGATGCTGTTCGTAATAATAAAAATGTTTTTGGCGCAAGAATGATGGGCGGCGGGTTTGGTGGTTGCACTATAAATCTTGTAAAAGAAGAGGCTGTTGAAAATTTAGTTGAGGATGTAGGCAACATTTATCAAAAAGAAATGAATCTTCCTTTAACTGCTTATATTGTATCTATTGAAGATGGAACTTCTGTTTTAAAATAATTTTTATTTTATTGTTTCGCACAATTCTATCAATATTCCATTAGCAGTTTTCGGATGAATGAAACAAATCATTTTATTATCTGCACCTTTTTTGGGTCGTTCATTTAAAAAAATAAAGCCCTCTTCTTTTAAGCGCTTTATTTCATCATAAATATTTTCAACTTCAAATGCAATATGATGTAACCCCTCTCCTTTCTTACCGATGAATTTTGCAACTATGCCATCATCAGTGGTGCTTTGCAACAACTCAATTTTTGTTTCCCCTGTTTTAAAAAATGCAGTTTTTACATTTTCGCTTTCAACAGTTTCTGTTTTATAGCAATTTGTTTTAAACAATTTTTCAAATAAAGGAATCGAAATATTTAAATCTTTAACTGCAATGCCGATGTGTTCGGGATGTATCATAAAACTATTTATATAGGAAAAGATAAAAATATAAAGTAATAATGATTCATTAAGATTGCGTAACAAAAATTAACCATTGCGTAAAAAGCAATTGTATTTAGTTTATAATAAGAATTGTACTTTTGTATTTGATAAAAA
>JAICKT010000177.1 GCA_025927795.1 Parafilimonas sp.
AGTAAAATAAGTTGCAAGATTTAATAAATGATAAGTTGAATGAATCAATCTTACAACACCACTTTCTTTTAAACCTAAATCTTCTAAAAACATTTGCCTGTCTTCAGAGACCCCGCTACAACCGTGGGAACTATTTTTTTAGTTGTATATTATTTTTCTTTTTCAATAATTTGTTTCAACTTTATATAAGGGTGGAATCTTGACTGGAAATTCGTAGATGTGATTTTAAATTCCATTTGCTGAATCATTTTTACGGTTTAAAAAAAATTATTTTGATAGCAGGTAGAATCATAGCATGCATTGTTATTGCTTTATTAGCAATTCAAATTTTTCCTACACATCAACCAAATAATTTCATATATGATGATGATTCAAGTGAAGTTTGTGTTAGTAGTATTATAAATGATGATAGCGGTGATTTATTTGACCTTACTTCACCTGTTTCACTTGATCAACAAATTATTTCTTTTAACAGGTTTTATACCAAATGCAAAATATTCCCTGGTTTTCCTGTTTGCATTTATTCTGCTTATTCCACTGACATTCCCACACCTCCTCCTATAAAACTGTGTCCTAACCTTGCTATTACGGCTGATTAATAAGGGAGTAAAGACATTCAAACAAATAAAAATTCAATACATTATTTGAGTACTTTTTAAGATTGCTCAAAAAATAATTTTTCATCTTTAAGAATTAAATCATGCTGCAAATAAAAAACAACATAAAGTTTTTTGTGTTCACTTCAGTTTTATTTCTAATTAGTTGCAATCAATCTGCAACCACATCTGAAAAACATAACAGTGATACAACCTCAACTGCTACAAATAAAGATACATCTTCCGAATTCGCGTATGATCCTGCAATGGATCCATTGACTGTAGGAGCGCAATTTTCTAAAACACTTGGTGACACATTAAATATGAAGATGTTTGAGGTTAATTTAAAGCCAGGAGATTCGATAGCAATTCATACGCATCCTGATCATTCATTTTATGTTATACAGGGCGGCAAAATTGAAGTAACTTTTAAGGGAATGGAAAAGCAAGTGATGGATTTAAAACCTGGAATGGGATGGATAGGCGGTCCCGCAACAGACTTTGGTAAAAACATTGGTAATACCACAGTGAAATGGGTTGAAACTGATGTTTACAGACCACGAAGGAATTAATTTTAAACAAGATTAATTCAGTCAGGTTGATTTTCTATCCAGGCTGATGAGTCTTGAGTCTTAGTTAAGGTTATATATATTACCACAAGATTCAGCACATTGTTGCACACGACTGTGCAAAGAAGGAAGAAAAGTACCACCAGGTTCAAATCATTAGAATGATTATAAATTTATGTGTAGCCGCTTTGCAAATTGTTTTATTAAAGTGCCAATATTAAAATAATCTAACACCCCTACTACATTACCACATTCTGCACACTGAATAAACAACAACTGGAATTTTGATTGCTCAGGGGTGTTTACTACTGTTTCAAAGTTGTGACTACCACATTTACCACATGTTGATTTAGCCATTTTTTTTATAAATATAATTTAAAACGCTGGTAAACTTTTAACCAATTGACACAAGTAAATGCAAAAAATAAATACCTTCTTTTGATATTGCTTTTTCTTTTCCCGCAATGTTACTTTGCTTTGCAGTTGTGCGGTGAAAGCACATTGCGGTTTTATATACACTATGCTATTATTCAACAAGCTTATATTACTGGTACATAAATAATCAACTTTCTGCGCTTCGATTGCCACAATGCCCCTGCTCTCGCTCATTTCTTTTTAAGCAGACATTGTGCGGAAAACAAAAGAAATAAAACTATTGCATGTTCTTTGTTTTTATAAAGCATGACAAAAAAGAGAATACGATTTTGGGCAGGAGCGGCATTGGTATCTGCAGAAGTAATTACAAACATGGCTTTGTTTGCAGGAATATTTTCTGGTTTTATTTTTTTTATACGCCCCGCAATGCGCAAACATAAAAGAACAGACCTCAAAATTTTCGACTTAATAAAAGCTCATACTAATGAAAGAAATACAAAGCTCATGTTGTTCTTCACTTTTTTTGGTACACATAAATTTTTTATACCCGCAAATATTTTTTTAATTTTTTATTTTCTGCTAAGAAGAAAACGCTCATGGTTTTCCATACGCGTTGCAACCATTGCGCTTAGCAGTTTGGGATTAATGTTTCTTTTAAAATACTTGTTTCACCGCAAGCGTCCGCTTTACCCGCTGGAAACGGCAAAAGGCTTAAGTTTTCCAAGTGGTCATGCTATTATGAGCGTTACATTTTATGGCTTACTCATATATATTATTGCTCAAACAATAAAAGATAAACCATTTAAATGGTCGCTCATTATTTCTTTGTGCATTTTTGTACAGTTAATAGGTTTTAGCCGGGTGTACTTACGGGTACATTATGCCAGCGATGTAGCTGTAGGATATATAACAGGCTTTTTATGGCTGCAAATTTCTTTGAAATTATTACAGCAAACTGAAAATTATATTCAGCAAAACAATGTACTGGTGCCAAAAGTAAACGAAGTATGAGGCTTTATGTTACTTCATCACACAATTGAGCAGGTTGATAAAAAGATTATGAAACAAGGGATGCTTTAAATCCACATTTTCTGGAGTGCCATCATTCAATGAATAATTTATTTCAATACTGGTGCACGGTGATGCCATGATTCTTTTTATATCAGCGGCAGAAATAGTATAATCATCCGAAATAGCAGAACCGCTCAGGTGCACACCGTGAGAAATGACTCCTGTTACAGTTTCATTCGCAGCAAGCGAAACAGTGTCTTTGTTTTTTAAAAATAGTTTGAAAAACTGCCCTTTTATAATTTTATATGCAGTAACACTTTTTTGGTCAATACCATACCTGAATTGCAGGTGCATTGTATAATCGTTTACTGTTCTTATCATTTGAACATATCCATATATTATCCATCCTGCGGCTGAATCGGTGATGACTGTTTTGCTGTCGTTGGTTTGATACCTGCACGGCGGAGGCTGGCAAAATGTTTTTTGATAAATGGATACAACGAGAATAAGTAAAATGAGCAGTTTTTGTTTCATAAGGATTGATTATCGGTTATGAAAGATAAAACAGAATTTCCATGATGCGTTTTTTTTGAATAAATTTTGCTCCGGCACATTCTGTTTGGTTGCCTTGCGCGGGCACAGACACTGCGCTTCATTTTCATTATTAGTGGTCGGTGTCAGCACCAACCCACTAGAAAAATAAACAACAGCTTTGTGAAACTAACGCATTGGAAAGATGTGAGTGAATATTCAACGCATCGTCCCTTAGCAGAAGACGATGCCGGACATTCAAACATACTACAGACGCAACAATTTTCCCGGCAGCATAATAATGCCTTTTAGAAGATCAAAAACTCCGTCCAATACTATTCCGAGTAAACGGAAGGGAAGCGTTAATATCCAAAAAATGGGATACAATACCAAAGCCAGTATAGCCAACGGCCAACAGAGTATAAACAGGATTATCCAGGCAATGAATGTAAACATTGAATAAAGATAGTTGCTGTTTCAGTATTGCCCTGTTTCAATTTACATGAACGGCATTTGAAATTTCCGTTTTAGCGAGGTTCGGTTCAAAGCCTTTCAGCTAAATTCCGAGATCTCACGTTCACTTTTAATTTATTTTTCGATTATTAGTAAACGGGATGACAAGAAATTCTTTATTCCCACTACCTGGTAACCGGCACCCCTTTAGGTTCTCTTGTACGATTATAATAAGAAAGCACGGCACGTCGTAATTGTTCTGCAAGCACAAACTTTGGATTAGTGCTGCTATACACAAAATCTGTTCGTTCGTTTGGGTTATAATCTTTTGCACACAGAATATCATATACATGAAAAAGTTCCAATTTGCCCAGCCGTATAAGCGGTCTGCGCCTTACGAGTATGCTGCAAAACACCTCGCTTTTTCTTCGTGTTTTTATTCCAATACACACGCCAAATGTTCTCGTATCATAACCGTTCAAATATTTCACAAGATGATGCTTTAGCTGCAGTGCTTTTAAACTGTTGTCTTCTACCTGGAAGTTTAGTTCATTGGCTGCATGGCGCAGGTTAATGTAGTATTTATCAAGTAAATGATTCCATTGTTTTCTGTGATGCCTTCCGATACCTTTTATGATAATCGTTTTCCACGGCGTAGAACACAATTGAGTCGCCCCTGTTTTGAGGCAAAGTTTGCAAACATCTTTTAAAAACCTGGTACTAAATAATTCATCGCGCATGTAAATTCCCAGCCAATATTTATCGTCGTAAATATTAAGACCTTCATAATAGGGGAGATTGAATGATGGTAACTGAAGCGGCCAGGGTACTGACTTTACATAAAACTTTTCTGTGTTCACTTTTTCATAGAGTTCATCGCCGTTTGCTTTATCATTGTTATAAAATTTTTCACGCTCATTTAAAATAATTTCTTCAATAAAAAACGACATGTACGCAAGCTCTTTTGTGTGTACAATATCTCGCCATTCGTACACAACATTTGTTTTTGGGAAACGGATAAACAAATGCCAGAAATGTGTTTCATCGGGCGAAGCCACCCAATTAATATTGCCGGTAAACATCGGCGTAAAACTTTGATTGCTGTCGCTGATGTTTATCTTCAAATGTTGTTCGTGAGAAAAAGATTGAAAAATTTCTTTGTAAATATTTTCGGTGAGCCATGTATCTTTTATAAAAATTTCTTCGGCAGGATATGAACTTACAATATTTGGATATTCATCATTGTTCAATTCAAAATTTATTTTAAGCTTCCCAAGTTCAGCAGTAAGGTTATCCAGATTTTCTATGGGCACATCAAACAATAATTGTTGCCGCAAACCAAAGCGCACATAAAGCAATTCTGATTTTTCTGCCGCCAGCAGTATGTTATACAAATCTGCAGGAGGTATAATGCCACCTTTGAAATTTATTTTAATGGTATTAATATTTTTCATCTTAATTGTTTTTGAAGACGAGAAAAAACTGAAAATAATAATAATCAAATTTCTCTTTTTTTAGGATAGGAAAAATTTGTAAGTGCAGTATGGTTATAAATTATTAATAAGTAGTGTGATAAGTTTGCTGTACAATAAAAACATTTCATTATGGTTGAAAAACAAAACTGGGAATCAATTCCAAACGAAGAAGTAACTCCATCCATGCACCGAAAAATTGTTTCAGGAGAAAAATTGATGGTTGCAAGAATGAAATTCAAAGATGGTTTTGTAGTGCCATTGCATCATCACGTGCATGAACAAATAACGCAGGTAATTTCAGGACACATGCGTTTTTGGTTTGGAGAAAATAAAGAACAGGTAATGGATTTGTTTCCCGGTGATATAATTGTAATTCCTTCTAATGTGCCGCATGAAGCATTGATGATTGGCGAAGTTGAAGGAATGGATGCATGGGCACCACCGCGACAAGATTGGTTAGATAAAACGGATGATTATTTGAGAAAAGGGGATGAGTAATTCAGCTAATAAATTGCGCCCCTTAGCAGGAGACAATGCCGGACAGTTATACAGGAAATTGCCGGATGGAAAAAGTTTACATAACTTCATCTTTAGTGAAAAAGATAATTTTATTCCTGGCTATAGCTGTAATTTTTGAGGCATCGTGTACGCGTAACGTAGTAAAAGTAAACCGTGAATATAACACTGCCGGAAATCTAACCCCAATACCCGCTAATTTTGTTTTAACAAAATTTGCAAATTCAATTTCTAATGAAGACAGTACCGTATTATTTAACGGATACATTTTTTCATTTGATACTGATGGAAAGGTTACTGTTATAAAAGATAATCAAACAACAACCGGTAATTATATAGAACTTCATACTTCAGACAATAAATTGAAACTTGGATTAAATTTTTACAACACACCCTTAAGTTATCTTAATGATTACTGGTGGGCATCTGTTTCTAATACTTCTATAGAGTTATCTAATCCATCAGCAGGTAAAGTACTTGAATTTTCTGCTCAGTAAATATTTTTGCTCTTGTTCTCGCCCGCCAAGAGCTCTCAGTGTTCATAGTATAAACAAAAAATCTTGTTGCTATCCTGAACCGTTCTTTATGCAAAATCGCATTATAAAGAATTCTTTACTGCTACCATTTGCACCGGCAAAAACTTTTACAAAATGATGATGTTTATGTTTTAACAGAGTCTTCATGCGGGGATTTCAATTTAGCTTTGGTGCAACGCTCTGTTTTCAAATCATCCAAAAACTTAAGAAAAATATTCATGAAGTTTGCTCTACATAATCCAACTCAGATTGACATCCCGCTTCTTTCCAAAGAATGTCATCAATATTTTTAAAAGTTTGTTCAAACATGATTTAGGTACCAGCAGTTTTTATGAAAATAGTCAGCGCTAAAGCTAAATAATCAAAATAAGAATGCAACCTATAAAAAGCGGAAAATAAATTTTTAAATGTTTATTGATACTGCTTACATTTAGTAAACCATTTCTCAATCAAAATTTTTTGCTATGAAAACTCTAACTGCAATACTGTTTGCACTTGTTTTGTTTTTTTCCGCATCTGCCCAATATCATTATCCGTTAACAAAAACGGCTGACAGCACTGATACATATTTCGGTGTAACTTATCATGATCCTTATCGCTGGCTTGAATATATTGAAACACCTGAAGTAGCAACCTGGTTTAAACAACAGGCAACTTATACTGATTCAATTTTAAATACTTTGAATGGAAGAGACGAATTGATTGCTGAATGGAAAGAGCTGGATAAGCTTCGTCCTGCAGTGATGAGCGATTTTTCTTATGAGAACGGGAGATTGTTTTATCGCAAAACAATGCCGGGTGAAAACGTTGGTAAAATTTATTACAGGGAAGGTGTAAACGGAAATGAGCAATTGTTATTCGATCCTACTTCATACATTTCCGGCAAAACACTTTCAGTACAATTTATTTCTCCAAGTTATGATGGTAAAAAATTGGCGATTGCTTATTCAGAACAAGGCGCTGAATTATCAACAATCAAATTCATAGATGTTGATTCAAAACAATTTTTAAAAGACTCGCTTTTCCCAACACTTTTCTTTGGAGGAAGCTGGGCGTTCGACAATAACTCGTTTATATATGGATGGATAAAATCTGCCGACAGCAAAGACCCGGCTTCAAGATTAAATCCAAAAACAAAATTGCATGCTATTGGTACAGACATGAGTAAGGATATTGATTATTTTAGTAACGCAACTTATCCTGAGTTGAATATTGATCCCAGTGTATATCCTTTTATCTTCTTGTCTGAAGATTCTAAGAATTATGTTTTTGCAGGTGAAGGAAGTGTGCAGAATGAATTTAAATTTTATTATGCGCCGATAGATGAGTTTAATGCTTCTAAAATAAACTGGAAAGTATTATGCACGCCTGCAGACAAACTGGTACGCAGCATTGTATTTAAAAACGATGATGTGTATGCCATTACTTATAACAATGCAAAAAATTATAAAGTGATTGCAACGAGTTTGCAACACCCTGACTGGAACAATGCAACAATAGTTGCAGAGCAAGACCCAAATAAAACAATTGAGAGTCTTGCCTACTGCAAAGACTACATGTTTATAACCTACGGTGACGGCATTAATAATTTTATTAAGAAATATAATTTCACAACAAAAAAAACAACAGATGTAAAACTTCCTTTTGAAGGCTCTGTAAACGTTACATGTTTTGATACAAAATCGAATAATTGCTTAATTGGTATTACATCGTGGACGAAGCCTTATACAGAATTTAATTATAATGCAGAAACAGATGCATTCACACCAAGTAATTTTAATAAAACTGCTGTTTATCCTAAACCATACCAGGAGTTAGTTTCAGAAGAAGTGCAGGTGAAAGGTCATGATGGTGTTATGATTCCTCTTTCCATCATTCATAAAAAAGGAATTAAGATGGATGGTTCGAATGTTTGTTTTATGGACAGTTATGGAGCTTATGGCATAAGCATGACACCTGCTTTTAGTTTGCGCGAAAATGCGCTTGCGGTGAGAGGCGTTGTTGTTGCAATACCGCATGTGCGTGGCGGAAGTGAAAAAGGTGAAGAATGGTACAGGGCAGGTTACAAAACCACAAAGCCAAATACGTGGAAGGATTTTATAAGCTGCGCAGAATATTTAATTGATAAAGGTTATACATCACCGCAACATCTTGCGGGCACGGGAACAAGTGCGGGTGGAATTTTAATTAGCCGTGCCATTACTGAAAGACCGGATTTATTTGCTGCAGCCATTTGCAATGTGGGTTGTGCTAATGCACTACGATTGGAATTTGGTGCAAACGGTCCTGTAAATATTCCTGAATTTGGTACGGTGAAAGATAGTATTGAATGCAAAGCTTTGTATGAAATGGACGGAATGCAACATGTAGTAAGCGGAACAAAATATCCAGCCGTAATTTGTGTTGGTGGTTGGAATGATCCGCGTGTTGTTGCGTGGCAGCCGGGAAAATTTGCAGCGGCTTTGCAAAATGCTTCTGCATCAGGCAAACCTGTTTTGTTGAAGATAAATTATGATAATGGACATTTCACTGAAGATAAAAATGTAACGTTTACCAATTTTGCCAATCAGTTTGCATTTGTGATGTGGCAATGTGGTCATCCAGATTTTCAGCCGAAGAAATGATTGACGGTCGAGCATCTCTGCGAGAGACGATGTTTTGGCTAAAAAAATAAAAGGATAGGAATCTGAACAATCTTAAAAGATCAATTCAAATTTCTATCCTTAATAATACACTTAAAATATTATACGCTTAGCATTCCATTATCAATTTGCATATTTCTATTCTTATCTTTTTTATCTATACGAACAGATACTTTCAGTCTTCCTTGCATGCGCGAATTGCCAGTTCTCCAATCAAAGGTTCGCAGCTTTTAAATGTATGTTCTTTGCAACAATCTTTTAAAACAAAGCCTTCAAATTCTCCATA
>JAICKT010000405.1 GCA_025927795.1 Parafilimonas sp.
GTTGTTATATTAAATTGCTGCAGGTTCTTATAATCTTCATCAATCAATTCAAGATGCTTTGTTATGCTTAAAAAATCAACGCGGTTACCGAATGCATTTAATTTATCTGTGCATTCAAAACCTGCCATCCAAAAACTTTTAAAAGGGCTGTTGTTTAAACAATACATTAATAAGGGCTTTAATCGTTACTATTCTCAATTTCTAAAATTGATGATGTGGGTTCAGATGTTTCATTCTTTAATTCATTATGCATAATTTTTTTAAACAAGCTTAATGATTGTGCTACCACCTGGTCCATATTATAATACTTATAAGTTCCTAAACGCCCGGTAAAATAAATGTTCGGCAGTGTGTCTGCAAGAAGCTGGTATTTTTTATACATCTTATTATTTTCTGCGCGTGGTATCGGATAATAAGGATCGCCATCTGCTTTTGGATATTCATAAACAATAGAAGTTTTCGGGTGCTTCTGTCCTGTTAAATATTTAAACTCTGTAATGCGCGTATATGCTTGCGTTATCGGGTAATTTACGGTTCCGACAGATTGAAAAAATTCTTGTTCCAGGGTTTCAAATTTAAAATCAATAGAACGGTATGGCAGCTTGCCATAACAATAATTAAAATAGCAATCAATAGGCCCTGTATAAATAAGTGATTTGTGCGGAATGATATTTTGCACCTCAGTATAATCTGTATTCAACATAATTTTTATGTTGGGATGCGAAATCATATTTTCGAAAAGTCTTGTATAACCATGTAAAGGCATTGCCTGATATATATCAGTAAAATACCTGTTATCCCGATTGGTGCGTGTTGGTACTCTTGCTGTAACAGATGCATCAAGTTCAGACGGATCTAAACCCCATTGCTTTTTTGTATAACCTTTAAAAAACTTTTCGTACAACTCTTTGCCAACTGCATTTATAACTACATCTTCAGAAGTTCTTATGTGATCTTTTTTTTCTGCTTTTGATTTTAAAAAATCCGCTACTTCACTGCTGTTTAAATTTAATCCATATAAAGTATTAACAGTATTCTGGTTAATAGGAATTGGAACAAGCTGTCCATCCACACTTGCCAAAACATGATGTTCGTATTGTCTCCATTCAGTAAATAAACTTAAGTAATCAAAAACATCACGGGAGTTTGTATGAAAAATATGCGGACCATATTTATGTACTAATATTCCATAGTCATTATAAAAATCGAACGTGTTACCACCAATATGATTACGTTTATCAATAAGTAAAACTTTTTTATTTGCAATTGTTGCTAATCTTTCTGCTAAAACACTTCCGGCAAAGCCGGCTCCTACTATCAAATAATCAAACATATATTTTTTCTCCTTTTTTCGTGATTGTATTGTTTTTTGAGATAAGGGTTTTTTTAATGATGGAATTCATTTGCTGGAAGGTGTTGTCCCAGGAATTATCAGAAAGAAATTCATCTACTTTTTTAAGCCACGATTCTTTATTTTTTTGACTTAATATTTTTCCTGCAGCTTCGATAAATTCATCTTGTGAATTAACTATGCTTACCAGTTCCTTTTCACCATAAGGTTTTACAACATCTGCAATTGGCGTTGAAATAACAGGTTTGCCTGCAGCAAGATATTCAGGTGTTTTTGTAGGGCTTATAAATTTTGTTGATTCATTTATCGCAAAAGGTATAAGTGCAATATCCCAACCACTTATATAATTTGGAAGCTCTGTGTAAGACTTACTGTTGAGATAAAAAATATTTTCCCCCTTCGGCAAAACATCTTCATTTATTTTTATAACCGGACCTATAAAGACAAAATTCCATTCAGGGTTTCTTGCTGCTGCCTGCCGTATAAGTTCAATATCAAAACGCTCATCAATTACACCAAAAAAACCTAAGCGTGGATGTGGAATAATTTTTTGATCAGGTGGATCTTCATTAATAATTCTTGCCTTAGCGAAATGTTCTTTTTCAATACTGCTGGGAAAAGGATAAATGTTTTTATGCAAATCTTTTTTTGCATAATATAAACTATAACCGCCTGTAAAAACAACATCGGATTTATTTAAAAGTTTTTGTTCAGTTTCTTTTAATTCAGCCGGTGCAAACTTAAAAGCAGAAAGTTCATCCATGCAATCATATACAATTAAAGAAGGTTGCAAATGATTGCTGAACAATAAAGCCATGGGCGAATAATACCAGCAGATATATTCTTCAATCTGTTGCTCATTAACCAATTTATTTAAAAGCACTGCCTGGCGTGCTGCCAGATTTGTGTTAACCTGTGCATCATTTAAAAAAGGAGTAACAACAAAAATATTTTCGTTAGCCAACGCAATAGATAAGCAATCTTTATTTTGATGAAACAAAGGTTCTTCAAAAAAATAAACAGTATAGTGTTTTGCAAATCTTGTAAAAAGATGTTGCGGTCTTTGATAAACAAAATTCCATCGTAAATGTGAAAAGCAAATTATATTCATAGGTTATAAAGTTGACAGTTTAATGAGCAGAAAGAAATAATAATGCCATATTAAATGCTCTTATTAGAACAACACTGTAAGCTCATTTTAAAAAGTTTTTTTAATTTTTTTATTGATTATTGAGTAGTAATCTCCTCAAAGTTTCTTTAAAAATATAAGCAGGTAACAAGCAGATTTAAAACATTACTGCAAGAAAATATTTTATTTAGTCTGGCATGAAATTGTTAAAGAATGAAGTAAATTCTTATTATGGCAAAATCATCCGCTAAACAAAGAAAACAAACAGAAAACACCTATTCGCCAGGAATAGCTTCCGACGATTCAATGCTTAAATCTTTTTTTGAAGATGAGCTGAAAGACATTTACTGGGCAGAAAAAAATATTGTAAAAACATTGCCTAAAATGCAAAAGGCTGCAACTTCGGAAGAACTGCAACAAGCCTTTGAAGAGCATATGCAGCAATCACAAACACATGTTGAGCGTCTTGAACAGGTTTTTGAAATATTAGGCGCAAAAGCACAGGCAAAAAAATGCGATGCGATGGCTGGTATTATTGAAGAAGGTAAAGGCATCATTGAAGAAACTGAAAAAGGTACCGCAACAAGAGATGTGGGTTTAATTCTCGCAGCGCAGAAAGTTGAACATTACGAAATTGCCACTTATGGCGGGCTTGCACAACTGGCTATTACTTTGGGTTTAGAAGATGTAGCAGATTTATTAAAACAAACCCTGGAAGAAGAAAAAGAAACAGATGTAAAGCTTACAGAAATAGCTGAAGCAAATGTAAATTATGAGGCTGCAGAAGAAGAAGAGTAATTTATAATAATTATAAATTTTTCTCACCCCTAAGCAATACAAGGCTGCCCTAAAGGCGGCCTTAGTATATTATAGCAATTAAAAATTATCTGTTATCACCTTTTGGAAACATTACTTTATCAGGTTCTTTAAGCAATGCATTTAATGTTTTCTTATTAGATTAGTTCTCACTGCAGATGCTTTCTTTGGGTCAACAAGATAATAAGTAATACTTCTATCCATGTATTTGCATTAATACGAAAGTTTACAAAAGGATATTCTTTTATTTCCATTTCGTCAACTGGTGTTTCTTTTATAAGATCACGCAGTTCCTGTACATGCTTCTCCATTCCTGTTCCTAATTCTTCTTTGGCAATAGTTCGAATGGTTTGTGCAACCCAATCAAGATCGCTTTGGTACGCAACATGAAAAGGTATTTCATTCCATATATAAGGAAACTTTTGCCATGAATAATTATATATCTCATCCTGAAAAACAAGACTGTTTGGAAAACGTATTAACCGGCCGCTTGGTAAATCGTTTGTCATATAACTGCCAGCAAACTCCCAGAGTGTAGTATCGAAATAACTTATCTCAACAACATCACCGGTAAATTGCGAAACCTGTATTCTGTCACCAACTTTATAAGGTGCACGTATCACAATATAAAACCAGCCTATTAAAGAAGCGATAGGTATTTGCAAAGCAAAGCCAA
>JAICKT010000607.1 GCA_025927795.1 Parafilimonas sp.
ATCAGATATAAAAATGGGTGAGGAAAATTTTATTAAAATATGCAGGCAAAATATTCTGTTAAAACTTAGCAGCGTTTTAAATGAAAATATTGAAAGCTTGATTGAAACAGAAGAAGTGCTGCATCCAAAAATGATTGAAGAACTTACTTCAAGTTATCTCGGCGCTTTATATGGGGCAAGCTCAAATTCAAAACGGGCAGCGTTTTTCAGGCATCCAAATTTTTCAAAAGATATTAAGCATTTATATTTTACGGGCGGAAGTGTTCATCCCGGTGGCGGCATTCCGTTGTGTTTAAGGTCTGCAAAAATTACTGCAGATATAATTGTTGAAGACGGCCGTAAGTTGCAGCAACATCATGAATAAAAAAAATCTTGTAAATAATCTTGCGCTTTTTATTGCATTGTTATTTCATATTGCCGGCGCAATTGGTATTCTATTTACGCCATATAAAAATTGGTTTATACAGAATACGCCGGTGAATCTATTAGTAATGGTTGTGCTGCTAATCATCACACAAAAGCAAAAAAACTTTTACTTTTTTTTCTTCATGCTTATAACTTTTACTGTTGGCTTTGTTGTTGAATATTCCGGTGCAAACACCGGTTTAATTTTTGGTCATTACACCTATGGAAATATTTTAGGAATAAAAGTTTTGGGTGTACCAGTGATTATTGGTGTTAACTGGTTTATCGTAATTTATTGTGCCGGTATAGCAACGCAATTGTATGAAACTAAAATGTTGAACCGCATAAATGCAAAAGGGTTAACTATAAACGCTAAAGTGCAAAAAATTTCTTTTGTAATTGATGCATCGCTGTTGGCAGTTTTTTTTGATTGGGTATTAGAACCGGTTGCACAAAAACTCGGTTTTTGGCAATGGCAGGCGAGCAAAGTTCCATTTTATAATTATGTATGCTGGCTTGTTATAAGCGCACTTTTGTTGGCGCTTTTTCAAAGATTACCTTTTAATAAACGCAACATATTCGCTGTACATTTGTTAATGATACAGTTACTGTTTTTTTTATTGCTAAGAACTTTTTTATGAGCTGGTTTTTTTATCCTTTAATTGCTCTGATAACTTTTTTTGTAATGGAAGGCGTTACATGGGTTACACATAAATATGTAATGCATGGTTTTTTATGGTATTTGCACGAAGACCATCATAATCCTAAACAACATGTATTTGAAAAAAATGATGCCTTCTTTATAATTTTTGCTATACCAAGCTGGCTTTGTATTATGCTTGGCAGCATGCATTCGGCATGGTGGGTAGTAAGCATTGGCGCAGGAATAGCTTTATATGGATTGGCTTATTTTATTGTACATGATGTTATCATTCATCAACGATTTAAATTATTTACCCGCAGCAATAACAAATATGTAAGAGCCATTCGCTGGGCGCATAAAATGCATCATCGCCATATTAATAAAGAAGATGGCGAAAGTTTTGGAATGCTCTTGGTTGCAAAAAAATATTGGGAGAAAATTAAACGTGATGAAAGATTAAAGAAATCATTTACAACTATATCGTGATAACTATATTTTTATTTTATTTCCAAAAAAAGAAACACCTAAACCAAGCAATGCAATTACTGAAAAAGATATTCGTAAACCTGCTAACTGTGCAATAAAACCAATTAAAGGCGGACCAATTAAAAACCCAACAAAACTTATGGTTGAAACCGCTGCCAACGCTAAACCCGGCGACATGGTTTTAGATTTGCCCGCCATTGCATAAACCATCGGCACAACGCATGACGCACCAAAACCAACTAATAAACATCCTGCAATTGCAGATGATAAATAAGGAAATAATATCACGACCGATAAACCTGATGCAATTAAAATACCGCTGAATTGTAAAATGCGTTTTGCACCAAATTTTGTTATCAGCCAATCGCCCAAAAATCTTCCTGTTGCCAT
>JAICKT010000605.1 GCA_025927795.1 Parafilimonas sp.
ATATAATACAATGAACATTCTTATCCCTGGTGGCGCCGGGTATATTGGCACCGAACTTATTTACAGGCTTAGTGAATTAAATGAAATTGAAAACATTGTTGTGTACGATAATTTAAGCCGCGGAAACTACAACTTATTCATCGGGCATAAAGTACCAACTAAAAAAATAAAGTTCATACAAGGCGAGATTCTTGATTCAAGAAAACTGCGCAATGCTTTAAAAAATATTGATGTGGTGTTTCATCTTGCTGCAAAAGTTACCACGCCTTTTGCAAACACTGATGGTCATATTTACGAACAAACAAATCATTGGGGCACTGCAGAGCTTACGTATGCGCTCGAAGAAAGCAACGTAAAAAAAATAATTTTTTTAAGCAGCACCGGCGTTTATGGCAACACGAAACAAGCTGCAAATGAAGAAAGCCTGCCGGAGCCGGATAGCTTTTATTCCATTTCTAAATTAAGAGCAGAACGTCATGTAAACAGGCTGGTTGATAAAATGCATACGATTATTATTCGCCTCGGCAATGTGTATGGTTACAGCAAAAGCATGCGCTTTGATGCAGTTATAAATCGTTTTATGTTCGATGCACATTTCACAAATCGCATTACCATAAATGGTTCAGGCAGTCAACATCGTTCTTTTATTCATATTGATAAAACAACAGATGTACTCGCGCAATTATTAAGCGTAAATATTCCGGGCGGCATTTATAATCTTGCTGATAAAAGTTTAAGTATTCTTGATATTGTTGAAGTGATGAAAATAATTTACCCTGACCTGGAATCATTTTTTATCAATCAAAATTATACTGGTCATAATCTTGAAGTGCAAAGACAAACTAAGTTGTTGAATTATGTTTCGATACCGGAAAGCAGCCTTGAAGAAGAGTTAAAAACGTTTAAGGGAAAGTTTACGTTTTATTCGGCGTAGTAACCTGTAGTTCTAATTAAGAAGAACCAAAAATTTAATGATATTATTATTTTAATTTTGATTACATGAAACTAAAAGTAATAGTACATGAAGCTGAAGAAGGCGGACTTTGGGCAGAAGTTCCCGCTTTGCCTGGCTGTGTAACTCAGGGCGAAAATATGGATGATCTTATCGCTAATATTCAAGAAGCTGTTGAAGGTTGGCTTTCAGCAGATGTGGAACCTTCGTCCGTTGGTGAAAATGATAAAGTGCTTGAACTCGCTATATGAAAACGCTTAGTGGAAAAGAGTTTGCAAAACTGTTAGAAAGAAAAGGCTGGGTATTAAAAAGAATCAATGGCAGTCATCATATTTATAAACATCCATTAAAAACAGAAATAATCTCGCTTCCGATCCACAAAAACGATAGCTTAAAACATGGACTGCAAAAAAAGTTAATGAGCATTGCTGAAATTAATGATAGTGAATTATAAATTCAATCTAATAACCTCTACCCTTTACCATGCAAACAATTCTTTTCTTTTCCGCAGAGTGTCCACTGATAAGCAGTTGTGCATGGCACTCTGCGGCATTTATTGTGATAAAGTTTATCATACCATTGTAAAAAAAGGCAATGATTTGTTTGTCTCTTAAAGATGCTTAAGCCCTGTTTAATGTAAATAAAAAATAGTTCTTTGAATAGCATCCTTTCGGAATGGAAATGCCAGGCAGAGATACAACATTTAAAAGTAGTTATCGGTATGGATTTAATGGCAAGGAAATGGACAATGAACCGTATGGGCAAAGCAATGAGTATGATTTTTTCTCAAGAATCTATAATCCCCGAATTGGAAGATGGTTTTCTACAGACCCTGTAAATAAACCTTGGTTATCACCTTATCAATTTGGCGCAAACAATCCAATTAATAATATAGATGCAGATGGAAGTGATGAAATACACTTTCACACTTATAAAACAATGGTGAGAAGACCGGACGGTGTAATCGTAGGGCAAACCAATTCTTCAATTATAATTATTAA
>JAICKT010000642.1 GCA_025927795.1 Parafilimonas sp.
GGAGAAGGAACAGGATTAGGTTTGAGTCTGAGTTATGATATTATAAAAGCTCATGGAGGAGAAATAAAAGTGGAAAGTAAGGAGCGTGAAGGGACAACGTTTATCATAACACTAATAATTTACTGATGAAAAACTTATTGAAAATAGTATTACTTATACTGTTTCCCATTATTGTGCATAGTCAACAAAAAGAACTTGATAGCCTTCATAACGCTTTGTATCATGCAAAAGATGATTCTATAAAATGGAGTTTATATGACCAAATTGGTGGTTATTATTATGAATCAAACAGAGATTCATCTCTTAAATATATCAATAAGAGTCTAACTATCGCGGAGAAAAATAATAAGTTAATAAATGTGGCCTATGATTTAACTAATAAGGGATATCAATTAACACATTTAGGTTTTTATGCAGAAGCATTTGAATGTTTACAAAAGGCATTTACAATTCTGGAGGATTCAACAAATGCGCCGAAAAGCTGGGGAGATGGGTCGGCAAGGATAGCAAGGTTGCAAATTCTCGCTCAGGCGCACCACATGTTTGCCATATTAATGCGTACAACCGGAAACACTGCCTCGGCAATTTTTCACTTCAACAGGGCTAAAGCCATAGCAGCCGAAAGCAATAATTCAGGTAGAATTATGCTTGTGGATATGAATCTTGGAAACATTTATTTAGGCTTGCATAAACCAGATACGGCTTTGCTGTATGAAAGCCGCGCAGAAACCAGCGCTTTACAACTCTACGAGAAGGCATATTTGTCTGATATTTATGACCTATTAGGTGGAATTTACGCGTCGAAGCGTGATACGTCAGTTGCTAAAAAATATTTTTACGGCGGTATTCAATCAGCTATAGAGCAAAATAATTATGCAGCTTTGGAAAATAATTATAATGATATTACAAAACTTTACCTGGCGCAAAAAAATAAAGATTCCAGCCTTTATTACGCATTAAAGAGTTTGAAAACTTATAAATCTGTTTACAGTAATAGTGATTCAAAAAGTGGTTTAGGTGAAAATTATTACAACTTATCCGAAAGTTATAAGTTAAACGGCTTGTTTGACAGTTCATATAAATACCTGGAGCTCGCTTATATTGCCAATGATAGTTCTTATAGCAGGCACATTAAAAGCCTCGCCGCTTTTCAGGCAGCAAGTTTAAATGAAAATATTCGGCTGCAACAATTACAAAAAGACAGGGTTGCCCGGGAAAATAAAATAAGAACGATTGGTCTTTTAACAGGTATTGGTGTATTCGTTCTTATTGCCATATTACTTTTCATAAATAACCGCAATCGTAAAAGAGCCAATATTCAATTAGAGAAACAGAAAAGCGAACTACAACTTACAGTTAAGGAATTAAAATCCACACAATCCCAACTCATACAAAGTGAGAAAATGGCTTCGCTTGGAGAACTGACCGCAGGTATTGCTCATGAAATTCAGAACCCTTTAAATTTTGTAAACAATTTTTCTGAAGTAAATCAGGAAATGATTGATGAATTACAGACTGAATTAAAATCTGGTAATACAGAAGAAGCAATTGCTATTTCAAATGATATAAAAGAAAATGAACAAAAAATAAATCATCACGGCAAGCGTGCGGATGCAATCGTAAAAGGAATGTTGCAACATTCGAGAA
>JAICKT010000303.1 GCA_025927795.1 Parafilimonas sp.
ATTCTTTATAAAAATATTGTACAGGGCTCCATTTAAAATATGGATTTTCTACACCGAACTGCATGCCGTGTGTGTGACCGGCAAGCATTAAATCTATGTCTGAATATTTTGGTCGTACTTCTGCATCCCAATGGCTTGGGTCGTGGCTCATTAAAATTTTAAACGGATATTTTTCACTGCCCGGATAAGCCAAATCCATCCGGCCATATTTTGGAAAATTGCCGAATGCGCTCCAGTTCTCAATTCCAATCAACGCAATTTGCTCACCATTTCTTTCGAGCGGTACATGTTCATTCATTAATAAGCGCCAGCCAAGTTTGCCATGAATAGCTTTTAATCTTTCGAGATTTTCTTTCTTTGCTTCTGCACTTGGCCAGCTTGTATAATCACCATAATCATGATTACCTAATGTGCTGTAAACACCCATCGGCGCTTTAATTTTATTAAACACATCCATATAATCGTGCATCTCATCTGCTTTATCATTCACCAAATCGCCGGTAAACAAAATTAAATCTGCATTTTGTTTAAGTGCCATTTGCACGCCGCGTTCAACTGCTTTTTTGTCGGTAAAACTTCCGCTGTGTATATCACTTATCTGCACAATTTTTAAACCTTTAAAAGCAGCAGGTAAATTAGCAAACGAAAGTTTTATGCGCCGTACTTTATAATTGTATTTATTTGAAAAACCATACATCAGCGTAACAAATAATCCGCCACCTAAAACAAAACCAACCCAGCTTAAAAAAACGGAGCGGCTTATGTAATTGCTTTCATGCGTAAAATCAACGCCGGTTTTGGGAAAAATTTTTGCCATCAGCCAAACAAACAACCGGCGCACATCATCTAAAAGAAAAAATACCGAGGCAATAAGCTTGGCAAAAAATAAACCTACAATTATAGCGAATGCGTAATTTCTGAATACAATATGTGTTTGCAAAAAATCTGAACTGCGAAAAGACAAAATAAAAATTACCGCGCATGCAGAAACAGTCCAGTATAAGGAATAAATAATAATGCGGCTTTTCTCGCTGTTGTTTTGCGCAAGAAATTTTATAGTAAAGAACACATAGAAATCTATAACCAGCAGTATTAATATAATTATCCACCAGCCATTCCAGTTTCGCATAAAAAAATTTTTACAAAGTAAATATTGGTTGTGTTAAACAACATAAAAACTATATTATAGAATATCTGCGATCTCATTCCAAACCTTCTTCAAAGGAGAAGAACAAGAAGCCTGCAAAATTTTTGAGTTTCAAATTTTTATCGTGTAAAGTCCTCGCCTTTGGAGAGGATTTAGGTGAAGTAATTAATTGTGATAAGATGTTGATAAAAATGAGCCATAAGTAACCGCAAAAAACTAATATTGTTGAAACTTGGAAGCTTAAAAATTACATTTGCCGCAAAAATCCGGATTATGAAGTTTACTTATTACGGTCAGGCAGGTTTTAGTGTGGAGATTAAGGGCAGGAAAATTTTGTTTGACCCGTTTATAACGCACAACCCGCTTGCAAAACATATAGACATTAAATCAATAAAAGCAGATTATCTTTTTATTTCACACGGTCATGGCGATCATACAGCAGATGCAATTGAACTGGCAAAACAAACAAATGCAATGTGTGTAGGCGCCGCTGAAGTAGCCGACTGGTTTGGCAGTAACGGAATTAAAAAAGTTCATCCGTTAAACCCCGGTGGTCCGGTGCCATTTGAGTTTGGTAAAGTACGTGCGGTAAATGCTATTCATTCTTCATCTTTTAATGATGGCAGTTATGCAGGCAATCCGCTTGGTTTTGTTTTTACAACTGATGAAGGCAATTTTTATTTTGCAGGTGATACTGCACTTACAATGGATATGCAACTCATTCCGCGTTTTGCAAAATTAAATTTCTCCGTGATGCCGATTGGCGGTAATTATACTATGGATGTAAGCGATGCGATTATAGCTGCGGATTTTGTGCAGTGTGATACGGTTGCAGGCGTTCATTATAACACATTCGATTTAATAAAAATTGATACGGAAAAAGCGATTGCAGATTTTAGAGCAGCAGGTAAAACTTTATTGCTGCCAAAGATTGGTGAAACGATTGATATAAATTGAAAACTTGAAATTGAAAACAGTAAACTGAAATGGCGCGAATAATAGGTGTATCAAATCAAAAAGGTGGCGTTGGCAAAACAACAACCGCAATAAATTTGGCTGCAAGTCTTGCTGTGCTTGAGTTTAAGACATTGCTGGTTGATGCGGACCCTCAGGCAAATACTACAACAGGTATTGGTTTTGATTTGCATAATATAACAACAAGCCTGTACGATAGCATGATTAATAATATGGCTGCGCATGACGTGATTTTAAAAAGCGATGTACCATATCTCGATATTATTCCTTCGCATATTGATTTGGTAGGTTATGAAGTGGAGATGATAAATTTTCCCAACCGCGAGAGAGTTTTAAAAAATGTTTTAGATACAGTGCGCAATGATTATGATTTTATCATTATAGATTGTTCACCATCGCTTGGATTAATTACGGTAAATGCATTGGTCGCTTCAGATGCCGTTGTAATTCCAGTACAATGCGAATTTTTTGCGCTGGAAGGTTTGGGAAAATTATTAAACACAATAAAAATTGTGCAAAGCCGTCTCAATACGGAATTGCAGATTGAAGGAATTTTAATGACAATGTATGATGGAAGATTGCGTTTATGTAACCAGGTTGTAAATGAAGTGCGTCGCCATTTTGAAGACATTGTTTTTTCAACCATCATTCATCGTAATACAAAATTAAGCGAAGCACCAAGTGTTGGTAAACCCGTTATTTTATATGATGCAGATTGCAAAGGCTCGGTGAATTATTTAAACCTTGCAAAAGAAATTCTACAGAAAAATAATATGACACTCATGACAAACGAGGAAAAGATTTTCGAATAAACGTTTAATGTTTAAGGTCTACTGTTCCTGCAACTTTAAACTTTAAACTTCAAATATTAAGCAAGAAATAAATGACTTCAACAAAACAAAATAAAGAGTTACTGGGCAAAGGAATTCGTTCTTTATTGCAAAACATAGATACTGATCTTAAAACAACTGCAGGCAATTTAAAAACAGATGTGGTGGAAGCTGCAACAAATGTTTTGCGTATTCCGGTTGAAAATATTTTTCCAAATCCAAAAAATCCGCGCAGAGATTTTGATGAAACTACATTGAATGAACTCGCTGCTTCTTTAAAGCAGTTTGATATGGTGCAGCCTTTAACTGTTTCAAAACTTGATAACGGAAAATATCAGTTGGTTGCCGGTGAGCGCCGCTTACGTGCTGCAAAAATTGCCGGCTTAAAAGATGTTCCCGCATATATACGCCAGGCGAACGACAGGGAATTATTAGAGCTTGCTTTACTTGAAAATTTACAGCGCGAAGATTTAAATGCCATCGAAATTGGATTGAGTTATAAGCGTATGATGGATGAATTAAATTATACGCAGGAGCAGGTTGCAGAGCGTATGGGCAAAGAACGCAGCACAGTTACCAATTATATACGTTTATTAAAACTGCCGCCTGATATTCAGTTGGCAGTGCGCAACGGTGAATTGAGTATGGGTCATGCACGTGCGTTGATTAATATTGATACGATTGATAAGCAGCTTTATGTTTACGATGAAATTAAAAGCAGGCAGCTAAGTGTGCGTCAAACGGAAGAACTGGTTAGAAATCTTTATCGCATCCATCATAATACTGCTGTTAAATCTTCAACAAATTCAACTATTAACAATGCTTACAAGCGCATTGAAGATAATTTAGCATCGCATTTTTCAACAAAAGTTTTTATAAAGAATTCATCAAAAGGTAACGGCAGTATAACAATTGAGTATTACTCGCAGGATGAATTAAATAAAATTCTGGAGTTGATGAATGTTCGCACAGATTGAGATGCATAAATCATTTTTCTTCATATTGATATTTTTTGCTTTTGGCTTTCATGTTGCTGCACAGAACGATTCAACAACAAAAGTTAATAATAGCAAAGAAATTTTGCTTGATACTTTAAAGCCAAAAAAAGATTCAGCTACTATTCAGCTTGCTAAAAAAGATTCTGTTTCAAAAAAATTCCACGACCCGCGTAAAGCAACAGTACGTTCTGCTATTATTCCGGGCTGGGGGCAAGCATATAACCGCGAGTATTGGAAAATACCAATTGTATATGGCGCGCTTTCAATACCTGCAGTAACTTTTGTTTATAATAATAACTGGTATCAGCGAACAAAGCAGGCATATAGCATTCTTGTAAACGGCGGAGACACTGATAAAATCAATCCTAAATTAAAAGGCTTATCATCAGAATCGTTACAATACTATAGAAATTCATTTCGTAAAGACCGGGATTATTCTGTGTTGTTTTTTTTATTTGCCTGGGGGCTTAATGTTGTTGATGCAACTGTGTTTGGGCATTTAAAAAATTTTGATGTAAGCAGAGATTTAAGTTTGCGTATTCAGCCGGACTATAATATCAATTCAAAATCTCCTACACTTGGTTTGGTTTTAAATTATAAATCAAATCAAAAAAAATTATTGCCCACTTCATTTTAAAAATACAGATAAAAAAAAATTGCTTCTGATATGCAAATTTTTTACCTTGTATAGTTTTTTATTATTCACCAAAACAATTGTCGTATGAACACTACTAAATTTTTCATCGGTGGTATTGCCGGTGGCGTAGTTTATTTTTTACTTGGGTATCTTGCTTACGGAGTTTTACTTGCAAACTATATGCACAGCTTTGTGCCGGGCGTTGACCGCAGCATGGATACGCTTGTTTATTGGGCACTTATTGTTGGCAATTTATCATTTGGCTTTGCCATATCGTATGCAGTTAATCATGCAGGTGCTTCTGTAACCAGTGGTTTGGCAACAGGCTTTGTAATTGGTTTTTTATTTTCCGCAGGATTTGATTTTACGATGTATGCTACCTCACATAGCATTTCGCTTCACCAGGTTGCTGCTGATGTGGCTGCGTTCACTGTTATTTCTGCAATTGCCGGCGCTGTGGTTGGCGCTATCTCAAGGCCACGCGTTGCAAGCGCTGCGATAGCATAATAATTTTTTCTGAATTTGATAAACCCGCTGCAGCGGGTTTTTTTATTTTTTGTTCAGTTAAATTTTATAGCATTGCAAGTATGAAAATAGCATTGATTGGTTACGGCAAAATGGGTAAAGCCATCGAAAAAATTGCAATAGTAAATGGTGATGAAATTGTTTTAAAAATATCATTATCAAATAAAGAATTATTTACTGATGAGAATATTAAAAAAGCAAATGTTGCAATTGAATTTACCAATCCGCACAGCGCCGTTGAAAATATAAAAAAATGTATTGGCGCAGGCGTGCCTGTTGTTAGTGGCTCTACAGGCTGGTTAAAGCAAATGGATGAAGTAAAGAATTATTGCAAAGAAAAAAACGGCTGCTTTTTATATGCAAGTAATTTTAGTATTGGTGTAAATATTTTTTTTGAAGTGAATAAATATCTCGCTGGCTTAATGAGCAAACAAAAAGATTATGAAGCAAGCATTGAAGAAATTCACCACACACAAAAAAAAGATGCACCCAGCGGAACAGCTATAACGATTGCAGAGCAA
>JAICKT010000188.1 GCA_025927795.1 Parafilimonas sp.
GTTCAGTTTTGTATGGTTGAATAACAGTTTTATTGAAACATCACGCTTTAATGTTGGCGGAAGAATGCCAAACAGTACAGGGCTAAATGCAATGATTTATGCAGAAAGAAATTTATATCGCCCCGGCGAAACCATGCATGTATCTGCAGTAGTACGCGATGAAAAATGGGATGAGCCGGGTGAAATACCTGTAAAATTTAAATTGATAATGCCAAACGGAAAAGAGTTTTTAACCATGCGTAAAATTTTAAATGAAGAAGGTTCGACAGAAACCATTTTTACAATGCCGCAAACAGCTTTAACCGGGAATTATACATTACAGGTTTTAACAGGCAACGATGTTTTGCTGAATACTTATGACATGAGTGTTGAAGAATTTATGCCCGACAGAATAAAAGTAGATTTCAATATTGATAAGCCAGAATATCGTACTGCAGACAGCATTCGCGCTACTATTCAGGCAGATAATTTATTTGGAACGCCGGCAGCAAATATGAATTATCAGTGTGAGCTGAATTTGAGTAAAGATATTTTTTATTCAAAGAAATTTTCTGATTATAATTTTTCAGTTGTAAATAATTTTTCTTTTACTCCCGATTTACACAGCGCTAAAGTGAATGAAAAAGGAAGTGCCAATGAAAGTTTTCAACTGCCAAAAGATATTTCAAACATTGGTATTTTAAAAGGTAATTTAATGGCAACTGTTTTTGATGAAACGGGAAGACCTGTGCATCGCTACCAAAATTTTGCTGTTTATACGCAACCGGTTTTTATCGGTATAAAAAATACAGATGAATATGTTGATACACGTGTGCCCGTTAAAATAGGTTTGATTGCTGTTGACAAAAATGAAAACATTCAATCTGCAGCAGTGCAGGTATCCGTTATAAAAAAAGAATGGCATACTGCAATACAGCAAGATGGCAATTCATTTAAATATATATCGCAGCAAACTGAAAAAATAATTTCACATCAGAATGTAAGGATTTCAGGAAGCACAACTCTTTTTTATTTCACACCACAATTAAGCGGTGATTATGAAGTGCGTGTTTTTTATGGCGGCTCGAACAGTTATGTATCAACCGAGTTATATGCATGGGGTTATGGAGATACGCAATACACTTCGTTTGAAGTTAATAATGAAGGCAATGTTGAAATAAAAACCGACAAAGAAAAATATCAGGATGGTGAAACAATTAATGCTTTATTCACCACACCGTTCGATGGTAAAATGCTGGTAACAGTTGAGCGTGACCATATCATAAAATATTTTTATCTTGATGCAAAGAATAAAGCTGCTTCACTTTCTTTAAAAGCAGATGATGATTATTTGCCCAACATTTATATTTCTGCAACTTTATTCAGACCAATGAGCGGCAACGATATGCCGTTAACTGTTGCGCACGGAATAAAATCGGTATTGGTTGAAAATACTGCGAATCATTTACCGGTGGATATTGCTATCGCCGCAAAATCGAGATCAAAAACAAAACAAACGATTAATGTAAAAACGCAGCCCGGTGCTTATGTAACAATTGCTGCGGTTGATGAAGGGATATTGCAGGTAAAAAATTATACAACACCTGATCCATACAATTATTTTTATCAGAAAGAAGCGCTTGCCATAAACAGTTATGATATTTATCCGCTGTTGCTTCCGGAAATAAAAACTACCAAATCAAGTACAGGTGGTGATGGAAGCGATGAATCAAAAATGCGTGTGAATCCTGTGTTTGTTAATCGCGTAAAACTTGTTTCGTTCTGGAGTGGCATTTTACAGGCTGATGCAAATGGTGTTGTACATTATGATATTGATGTGCCGCAATTCTCTGGCGATTTACGTGTAATGGCTGCAGCGTATAAAGGCAAAACTTTTGGCAGCGCAGAGCAACACATGAAAGTTGTGGATCCTGTTGTTATCAGTACAGCGCTTCCAAGATTTCTTAGTCCGAAAGACCAGGTTGTAATGCCTGTGTCGTTAAGCAATACAACAAATAAAGATGCAAATGCAATTGTTTCTGTACAGTTGTCGGGACCATTAAGTATGATAAGTGAAAAATCGCAAACCATACATCTTACAGCAAACCAGCAGCAGCGTGTTGTGTTTAATATTGCTTCGCAACAGGCAATTGGTGCTGCAAAAGTTACGGTATCTGTAAAAGCAGCGAATGAAGTATTTACTGATGTAACAGATATCAGTGTAAGACCACCCGCATCATTACAAAAAATAACAGGCAGTGGTGTTGCCAGTGAGAATAAACCTGCAACAATTACTACACAGAATAAATTTATTCCGTCAACAATTTCATCAAGTTTAATTGTTGGTAAATCTCCGCTTGTTCCCTTTTCAAAAAATTTATCAAGTCTTGTAAATTATCCTTATGGATGTGTTGAGCAAACAACTTCAGCCGCGTTTCCCCAATTATATTATTATGATTTGGTAAAAAGTATTTCAGGTAAATCAGATAAGGATATGAATCCTGCATACAATGTGCAACAGGCTATAAATAAATTACAATCTATGCAGTTGCCGGATGGAGCTTTGAGTTACTGGCCCGGCGGCGGTTATGAAAGTTGGTGGGGAAGTATTTATGCAACAAACTTTTTAATTGAAGCACGCAAAGCAGGTTATGAAGTGAACAGCAGCGTTGTTGATCGTTTGTTGCAATACATGCAATACAAGTTAAACAGTAAAGAAACCGAGACATTTTATTTCAACGATAACCAATCGAAGCGTATTGCGCCGGAAGAAGTTGCTTATTCTTTATATGTGCTTGCATTAGCACAGCAACCGCAGCAATCTTTTATGAATTATTATAAAGCGCACCAGGAATTACTCACGCTTGACAGCAAATATTTATTAAGTGCAGCGTATGCGCTTTCGGGACAAACAAAACAAGCCAAAGATGTTTTGCCTGCTGCGTTTGAAGGCGAAAAACCGAACACATCTTTTGGCGGAAGTTTTTATTCTTATATAAGAGATGAAGCACTATCGCTAAATGTTTTGCTTGATGTTGATCCAAATAATCAGCAGATAGGCATCATGGCAAAACAACTTTCAGAACAACTAAAGAATGCTTATTACCTCAACACGCAGGAAAATGCTTTTAGTTTATTAGCACTCGGAAAAATTGCACGAATGAGCAACAATACAAACGCAACAGCAACTGTTTCTGCCAATGGAAAAATAATCGGAAATACAACAGGCGCTAATGTTTTTCTTGATACAAAGCAATATATAAATTCAGCATTGCAATTAAATGTAAAAGGACAAGGCAATTATTATTATTTCTGGGAAACAAGTGGCATTACAACTGATGGCAGTTATTTGCAGGAAGATAAATATTTAAAAGTACGCCGCACATTTTTTGACAGAAATGGCAATGCAATAAACAGTAATAATTTTCATCAGAACGATTTAATTGTTGTGCGCCTTACAATTGAAAGCCAGTACAACAGCGATATTGATAATGTTGTAATAACAGATATGTTGCCCGCAGGTTTTGAAATTGAAAATACACGTCTCACAGAAATGCCCGATATAAAATGGATAACAAATGAATCAACGGCAGACTATACAGATGTTCGTGATGACAGGATTTTACTTTTTACTACTGCAACCGGTAATCAAAAGAATTTTTATTACATGGTTCGCGCAGTGTCGCCAGGTGTTTATCAGCTTGGACCTGTGCAGGCAGATGCAATGTATAATGGCGCTTATCATTCTTATAATGGTGCAGGAACGGTAAATATTTCTGATAAATAATTTAACGAATTTCATATGAGTAAGTATGAAGAATTTAATCACGGTTAAGCGTCACCTCGACGAAGGAGAGGTCTCTTGAATTTTTACAATTTAAACTTTATGAGATGTCTCGTTCCCCGACATGACGTCGTTTGATTATTAGTTAGCTTACCCGAATTCATGTTAACTTAATTGAGATGAAGAAAAGAATTTTAAAAATAATAAAAGCCACAGTCGTTATTTTTTTATCGCTTGTAATTTTATTTTTTTTATGTGATTTAGTTTCCCCTCTTTATGTTGATGTTGCTTATTCACCTGTTGTAGAAGCAAGAGATGGAAAAGTGTTGCATGCATGGCTTGCAAAAGATCAGCAATGGCGCATTAAAGTTTCGCTTGATGAAATTTCACCCGAGTTTAAAAAAGCAATTATTTATAAAGAAGACAAATATTTTTATAGTCATCCGGGCGTAAACATAATTGCTGTTGGCAGAGCATTCTTCAACAATTTATTTCATTTGAAAAGAACATCCGGTGCATCAACTATAACAATGCAGGTGGTACGCATGCTTCATCCTGAAAGCAGAACTTATTTTAATAAATGCATTGAAATGTTTCGTGCAGAACAGTTGGAACTGCATCACAGCAAAAACGAAATTTTAGAATTGTATTTTAACCTTCTCCCCTATGGCGGAAATATACAGGGCATAAAAACAGCGTCATTATTATATCTAAATAAAACGCCTGATAAACTTTCATTGGCAGAAGTAACTGCATTAAGTGTTATTCCAAACCGCCCACGTTCATTGGTGCCAGGAAAAAACAACAATGCAATTATTGCAGAAAGAAATAAATGGCTAAACAATTTCAAACAAGCAAAATTATTTCATGCAAATATTATTGATGACGCATTGAATGAGCCATTAACAGCAAAGCGACTTCATGCACCAAACAAAACACCGCAATTTGCATGGCGGTTACGAAAAAATAATTTATCGCAAACACAAATACGCAGTACGTTAGATGAAAACATTCAACAAAAAACCGAAACACTTGTAAGTAATTATACAGCTCAATTAAAACAACGTAATATTAATAATGCTGCGGTTATTATCATTAATAATAAAACACATGAAGTATCTGCGTATGTAGGCTCGCCCGATTTTAAAGACCGCAATCATTATGGAGAAGTTGATGGTGTACAAGCTTTACGTTCGCCTGGCAGCACACTAAAGCCTTTATTGTACGGGCTTTGTTTTGATGCAGGATTTATCACACCAAAAACTGTTGTAGAAGATGTGCCGTTAAATATTGGCGGCTATGCACCGGAAAATTATGATTTGAATTTTAGAGGAAATGTTACAGCAGAAGAAGCTTTAAAAAATTCGTTTAATATTCCTGCAGTAGAATTGTTAAACCAGTTAGGCGTTAAAAATTTCATTAATAAACTCGCAGTTGCAGGTTTTAACAGTGCATGGCAGAACAGGCGAAAAGAAGGATTGTCTTTAATTCTTGGTGGTTGCAGTGTGCGCCTTGATGAACTGGCTGCTTTATATAGTTCGTTTGCAAACGATGGAAAATATTATCCGCTTCAATGGATAGTAAATGATTCTTTGCGCAATGCAAATATTTCAAAACAAGGTGTAAAAATTTTATCTCCGGGCGCTGATTTTATGCTTACACAAATACTTTCAACATTGCATCGTCCTGACCTACCAAATGCATATGACGAAGCAGAAAATATTCCAAAGATTGCATGGAAAACAGGCACATCATATGGTCGCAAAGATGCATGGAGTGTTGGCTATAATAAAACTTATACAATAGCTGTTTGGATCGGAAATTTTTCTGGAGAAGGTGTTCCTGATTTAAGTGGTGCTTCTGTTGCAACGCCACTTTTATTTCAGTTGTTTAATTCAATTGATCATAACGCAAATAATGATTGGGAGCAGGCACCAAAAGATTTATCATTCAGGCTTGTTTGTTCAAAGACAGGAAAATTACCAAATGATTTTTGTCACGAACAGGTAATGGATTATTACATTCCCGGTGTTTCAAACAACGAGCGCTGTAATCATATAAAAGAAGTATATGTATCTTCTGATGAAAAATATTCTTATTGCACGTCATGTCTTCCATCAGGTGGTTATAAAATAAAATCTTTTGAGAATATATCTCCTGAACTCGCCACATATTATAAAGCCAACCATATTGCTTACAAAAAAATACCATTGCATAATCCTGCATGCACAAGAGCTTTTAATGGTCGTGCACCTGTAATTACTTCGTTAGGTAATGGTATGGTTTATATAATTATGGATAAACAACAGCAGCAACTTGCTTTATCATGTTCAACTTCAAATGATGTTTCAAAAGTTTACTGGTATATAAATGATAAGTTTTATTCTGCGGCAAATCCTGCGCAAAAAATTTTATTCAGCCCAAATACTTCTATAATAAAAATTTCATGTGCAGATGATAAAGGAAGAAATACAAATATTGAAATCAAAGTAAAGTTTGTTTGATAATACTTCTTTTAAAATATTTACTGGCTTTACTTTTGGTGAATGAAATACCTGCTTTTTTTATTTGTTATATCAATTTCATGTTCGCAAATTATTGCGCAAAAAACTTTTACCAATCCATTATTGCCATCAGGTGCAGACCCATACAGTTTTTATAAAGATGGGTTTTATTACTACACCAATACAACGGGTAATAAAATCAAAATCTGGAAAACAAAAAATCTTACTGATTTAAAAACGGCTGAAAGCAAAATAATTTTTACGCCACCATCCAACACAAATTATTCGCATGAATTGTGGGCGCCTGAAATTATGTTTCTGCAAAATAAATGGTATGCATATTTTGCGGCGGATGATGGCAACAACAATCACCATCGCTTATATGTTTTGGAAAATGATAATGCAGATCCTATGCAAGGCGAATGGATTTTTAAAGCTAAACTTGCTGATAGCGCTGATAAATGGGCAATTGATGCAGATATATTTCAATACAAACATCAATTATATATTGCATGGAGCGGATGGATGGATGATGTAAATGGCGAACAAGATATTTTTATTGCAAAAATGAAAGACCCGTTGACGATTGAAAGCAAGCGTGTGAGAATTTCTGCGCCACAATATGATTGGGAGAAAAAAGGTGATTTGCATGATGCAAATAATCCACCGCATGTGAACGTGAATGAAGGTCCGCAGTTTTTAGAGCATGATGGAAAATTGTTTATCATTTATTCTGCAAGCGGTTGCTGGACGGATGCTTATGCATTAGGTATGTTAAGTTTGCAGGGAAATAATTTGCTTGATTCATCAGCGTGGCATAAATCTGAAAAACCTGTGTTTAAAGCATCAATTAAAAACAGTGTTTATGCACCGGGCCATAATTCATTTTTTAAATCTCCGGATGGAAAAGAAGATTGGATTTTATATCATGCGAATGATAAAGCAGGTGAAGGTTGCGGTATGTATCGTTCACCAAGAGCGCAAAAATTCTCATGGAATAAAGATGGAACACCCAACTTTGACGAACCGGTGAAAGAAGGAATTGCACTAAATATTCCATCTGAATAATTATAAACCTAATAGTTTGCAAAACCTGTTAAGTTTGAATAAACGATTGAAAAAATTACTATGAAAAAAATTAAAGTTATTACTGCGTTATTGTTTGTATTTATTACACTAAATATTCATGCACAAACAGAACGAGAGGTTTGGAGTAAAGAAAAAGCAAATGAATGGTATGCACAATTTCCGTGGATGAGCGGTGCTGATTTTATTCCGAGCACTGCAATTAATCAACTTGAAATGTGGCAGGCAGAAACATTTGATAGTGCAACCATTGATCGTGAATTGGGTTATGCTGAAGGCATTGGCATGAATGTGATGCGTGTGTTCTTGCATCATATGGCATGGCAGGTTGATAGCAGTGGTTTTAAGAATCGCATGAACACTTATTTATCAATTGCAGATAAACATGGTATAAAAACTATTTTTGTTTTTTTTGATGATTGCTGGAACCCAACATATCATGCAGGCAAACAACCCGAACCAAAAGTTGGCATTCATAATTCAGGTTGGATAAGAGACCCGGGGCAGTTGTTGTATGATAGTCCTGCCGTGGTAAATTTATTGGAAGCTTATGTAAAAGATATTCTTACAACATTCGCACATGATAAAAGAATTTTTTTGTGGGATTTGTATAATGAACCCGGCAATTCTGATTACGGCAATAAAAGTTTGCCTTTGCTGCAAAAAACTTTTACATGGTCAAGAGAAATAAATCCCGATCAACCTTTAACAGCAGGTGTTTGGAACAGCAAGCTCACAGATTTGAATACATATCAACTTGAAAATTCAGATGTAATAAGTTATCATGATTATAATCCTGTTGATGTGCATCGTAAAACAATTGATACATTAAAAAAATACGGAAGACCGTTAGTGTGCACAGAATATATGGCAAGATTGCGGAACAGTACATTCTTTACCATCATGCCTTTATTAAAAGAAAATAAAATTGTTGCAATTAACTGGGGCTTGGTTACAGGCAAAACAAATACTATGTATGCATGGGATACGCCAATACCAAGCGGCAAAGAACCAAA
>JAICKT010000263.1 GCA_025927795.1 Parafilimonas sp.
AAAAGAAGTGGGGATAGAATTAGGATTTATAAGGAACAGGATAAATCTTGAAGCCACTTATTTCAATCAAAATAATACCAATCAAATATTGCAGGTATCTCAATCTGTAACCACAGGTTATACTATCGGGTTAGCCAATGCTGCAGATTTTAAAAATTATGGCGTAGAAATGGATTTGGGTTTAACGCCGTTAGTAAATGTAGGCAAAGGAAGAATAGATTTTAGAATAAACGCTACTTATAATAACAATAAAGTTACTAGCACACAAGGCAACGTTCCGGTAGTAATTGGCGGATCCAATCAATTTATTGAAAATTCTACAAGTTCGCCCACTGCAAGTAATATTGCCGTAGTAGGCTTGCCGGCGTTTGCTTTTCAATTAACAGATTATGCAAGAGATTCTGCTACAGGCAAAGTAATTGTTGACCCTGTTACAGGTCTTCCTAAGCAAGCCGGTTCATCTGTTATAAAAGGAAGGTCGTTACCACTTTGGGTGATTGGCGCTACGCCATCTTTTTCTATTAGTAATTTTTCAATTAGCATGACGTGGGATTACAAAGGTGGTCATGATTTTTATTCGGGGTTAGGTTCTGATGAAGATTTTGCCGGTATATCAGCACGCAGTGCTGAATATGGCCGCCAGCGTTTTGTTTTTCCAAATTCTGTTTATTTAAAAGATGGCAAGTATGTACCCAATACTAATATACAGGTACAGGATGGAAATTATGGTTTTTGGTCTCAGGCAGTAAATACAGCAATTGCTACTAATTATTTTGCAAGTGCAGCCGCATGGCGTTTACGCGAATTAAATATTTCTTACACACTTCCACAAAAATGGATAGGTAATGGCAAATACATAAAACGCATTACAGTGAGCGCTGTTGGAAAAAACCTGTTGCTGTTTGTTCCTAAATCAAACCAGTGGGGCGATCCTGAATTTAATTATTCCAGCACCGGAAACACTTTTGGTATTGCAAGCTCATATCAATCTCCGGCATCCAGATTATTTGGAGGCTCTTTAACTGTTCAATTTTAATAATAATAAATTCTGATACATGAACTACTTAAATAAATTATCACTATCCATAATTATATTAATTGGGATGGGAATAACAGGTTGCCAAAAAGATTATCTAAATGTAAACGACGACCCTAATCGTGTTACAGATAACAATGTTACTGCCGAACTGATATTTCCGCAAGCCGAAGTTGCCGTTGGCGACAGACTTGCAGGTGGCAACGCTGCAAGCCAGGGTTTTAAACTGCCTTTACAATTTGCACAAAACTGGGTTGGTTATATGGGTGCAAACGGAAGTTTTGCAAGAGAATATACTGAAACCTCATACAATATAGATTTTACGTTCGGAGACCAATTATGGAATGATTATTATAATACGCTTTTCGATTTGCACCAGGCAAAGGTTAAAGGTCTTGAAGGCGGCGATACGGCTTTAGCAGGCGCTTCAATTATTTTATCAGCAAAATTGTTCCAGGAACTTGTAGATATTTATGGAGATGTTCCTTACTCGCAGGCTTTTCAATCAAACAGCAACACACACCCGGTTTATGATAAAGCACAGGACATATATGCATCTTTATTAAAGGATCTTGATACTGCTGTTACTTATATGCAGGCAACTGTTGCAAATGCCTTTGCACCTGCAGATGTTATCAATCACGGCAATACAACTTTATGGATAAAATTTGCAAACACACTCAGGTTAAGATTGCTTATTCGTCAATCGCAGGTTGCGGGCTTCGATCCTGCACCTATAATAACTAAAATTCAAAATGATGGTGGAGTGCTTCAGGCAGGCGAATCAATAAGCGTTAATCCGGGTTATGTAAACGAAGTAAATAAACAATCTCCTTTCTACGCAAATTATGGATACACACCAACAGGTGCACCCGCTACCACGGGGTGGAATGCGAATGCTTATATAGTTAGTATTTTAAGCAATAATAACGACCCGCGGATAAGCCGTTTTTTTACACCCGTTGGTTCAAGTTATGTGGGCGATACTTATGGAGATGATCCTCAAAATAATCCAGGCTTTGCCAACAGCTCTTATTTTGGACCGGGTTTAATTGGCAGCCCAAGTCAAAATCAGTGGATATATCCATCTTTCGAAAGTATGTTTTTACAGGCAGAAGCAATTGCCCGCGGATGGATGCCGGGCGATGCGAAAACTGCTTATGAAGCTGCGGTTACAGAATCTTTTGTATGGCTGGGTGTGACCGATGCAGAAAGTGCCGCAGCAGAGTATATGGCAAATTCTTCCATTGCCAACTGGGATAATGCAGGTACAACAGTAAGCTCGCAGGTTAAGTTTATTGTATTTCAAAAATATATTGCCGATTGTTGTTTAGACCCGCTTGAATCATGGGCGGATGAAAGAAGATTACATTTTTTGCCGCCCGGTTTTATTTCTGCAAATACAAGCAAAATTTCCAACACGCTTCCGTTGCGATTATTGTATCCGCAATCTGAATATACAACGAATGCGCAAAGTGTGCAGGCAGAAGGAGACATCAATCAATTTACTTCAAAAATATTCTGGCAACCATAGGCAGATGTATGAAGAGTGGCAGGCTCGCTTGCTGCTCTTTATTCCTCATCATAAAAAAATAAACACATGAAAAAAGCTATAGCGCAACTCATTTTTATATCATCGCTGTTATGCATTATTACAACAGGATGTTTAAAGGATGATAACTTTGATAACGGCTCCATACAATCAACACATAATACAGGGGCACTTATTAAACCCATCGAAATAAAATTAACCGCCGCCGATGCCAGCAATTTTTTTGTGCTTGCTGTTGACAATTCAAACAGTGATACTACAATCGACCTCGTTCCGATAAATCTGGCAACTGCAGATGCAGCCCAGGAAGATATTCATGTTACCGTTTCGCTTGATTCAATCTTAGTAAATGATTACGATGCTGCAAACGCGGCAGATTATGTAACGCCATCATCAGCTACATATACTATTATAAATCCGGTGGTAATTATTCCAAAAGGCTCGCATACAGGTTATTTACAAATAAAATTTAAAGCTTTAGATTTTCTTGGCGGAAACTGGGCGTTAGGTTTTAAAATCGCTTCTGTTAAAGAAACGGGTTATACTCTCAGCGGAAATTTAAGTACGGGCGTTGTTGCCATTGCTGTAAAAAATCAATACGATGGCACTTATCATTCAACAGGCTATGTTTATCATCCATCTGCACCAAGGTCTTTAGATGAAATAAAAGAATTGACTACTGTATCAGCAAATTCTGTAGCATGCGGCTTTGGAGATTTAGGAGGCGCAGGTTATGTTGCTTTGTTAACCGTTGATCCGGCAACTAATAAAGTAACAATTAGTGATTACAGTACCGGTATTCCAATAGTTGGATTTGATAGTGGTTTACCGGGCTCTAATCCTGGCTATACACCTCAGTGGAGTGGTTCTTCTAAATGTAATAATACGTATGACCCCGCTACTAAAACCTTTTATATACGCATGGGCTACCTGGGTTCTACCGGCTGGCGTATTAGTGAAGAAATACTTGTACGGCAATGATAATAACGATTAGAGAAGCAGCCTCAAAAATTTATGAGACATTATAATGGTGCAAGAATTATTATTTGGCAGAGACAAAATATTTTCATTTTGATTTTGAATTCGCAGAGGAATAAGATACTAAAAATATTCAACGAATGAGTATTCGTTAATGCTTTCAATTTTTCTCATTTTGACAAACACGACGGGCGGTTTCTATCGCCTGTCCTTTATTGTTTTTAAAGAGTAATATTACTGGAAATTTAAAATAAATAATAGCGTAAATTAAAATGATGCAAAAAAAACATTAATACAAATGAGTTAATATGCCTCCAGATAAAAATGATGACATACAAATTGTGAACACAACAACTGAAGATTATGATGTTATTTCATTGCTTTTTAAAAAAGCTATGGAATTGCAGGGAAAAAATGGTTATAAAGTTTGGAATGATATTGATGAAGCAGCATTAAAAGAAGATATTAGGAACAAGCTTCAGTATAAAATTTTAAAAGGAAATAAAATTGTTTGCATTTTCAGTATTCAGTATAATGATCCTTTTATTTGGAATAACAGAGATAAGAATGACGCAATTTATTTGCATAGAATTGTTGTGAATTCAAACTTTAAGGGACAAAGGCAATTTGAAAAAGTTTTGAATTGGGCTATTCAATTTGCGCAACACAACAATTTAGAATTTATACGAATGGACATATGGGCAGATAATGAAAACTTAATAAATTATTACAAATCGTTTGGGTTTAAGCTTATTGAAAATTATAAAACAACAAACGCACAGGAACTTCCAATACAAAACCGTAATTTGAATGTAGCATTGTTAGAAATAAAATTAAGCGACAATAAAAACAAACCTCTAATAACGCAAGCAATATTTTATAATGAAAAAAATAAGAGCACTTTTTAAAAAATTTTTCAATTTAAAAAACCCACACGAATTGCCATCATGAAAAATTCAATAAAACCATTTATAAAAATCGGTCGTGCATTTTATGGCATTGGCATTATAGCTTTTGGAGTGCAACAAATTCTAATAAGAGATTTTCGCCCCGAAATTTTGCCGCCATTTCCTGCATGGGCACATGAGTATATTCTATTTCCAATTCTTACAGGAATAGCATTAATAGTTATCGGAATTATTATTACCGGCTTATTTCAAACTAAAATCAATACAAAAAAGCTATGCCTTTATTTAGGGTTTTATTTTCTTATACTCATTATACTTTGCCATCTTCCATATACACTTATATTTAGTCCTAACAAAGCATCTCATTTAGGCGTTTGGGCTGAAGCTTTAAAAGAATTAGCATTTTGCGGCGGTGCATTTGTAATGGCGGGTTCGTTTTCTTTGAACAATTTTTCAGGGAACAAAATGAATGCTTTTGAATTGATGTTAGAAAAAATTATTCCGCTGGGAAGAATATTTTTTTCTACAACAATGATTTTATATGGATGCAGTCATTTTGTTTATACAGCTTACATTTCGCCGCTGGTACCAAAATGGTTCGGTGCACCGGTGTTCTGGACGTATTTTGGTGGTACATCGCTTATTGGTTCGGGCATAGCCATTATTTTAAAAATCTGGATACAACCAATTGCGTTTCTTTTAGCCATCATGCTTTTTCTTTGGTTTATTTTTCTTCATGTGCCTAATGCACTTGCACATCCTTACTCAAATAATGGAAATGAAGTGGTGAGTGCATTTGATGCATTGCTTTTCTGCGGCACTGCGTTAGTTGTTGCTTCAACAAATGGTACAAAAAAATTAAATAGGCTGAAAGCTTGATTAATTGGCTTAACATTATATAAGCAGCCGGTAAAAATCAATTGAAGTAACAACGGTTTAGCAAACATGGTTGAAAATTGATCCGGAAACAAATCTTCAAAGCTTATATCATTTCAATAAAAAGAATAAAAAAAACTTTGCAAAGAATTAAGGGCTTACAAGAAAAACCGTTTGCTGCAGAAAAATTATTAAGAGCGAGAAAAAAATAATTATTTATTTTTTGGTGGTTTATTCTTGTTATTATTATTTGGTCTATTAGGTGGTCTTTGCTGGTGTGTTCTCGGATATTGCTTATGTCTTTGCTGCTGTTGATTTGGATTTTCAACTCTTCTTTGTTGTCTTTGTTTTTCTTTATTGCGTTGTGTTGTTTTTTCAAGGTTACTGATGGTTAAATGCCCAACCACATCAACAAAACTGTGCTCTGTTTCTTTTGTATTTAGTTCTACAGGCTGCAAATCATCCGGTTTAACACCTTTCGCATTAAGCTGTTTAATTTCTTTTACACGGCGAATGGTTAACGGGTAATGCTTCGCACCTCCCTGGATTATATACCACATCAGGTTTTTAAAAATATCTTTCTTAATTAAAACAGCTAAACCTTTTGAAGTTTCTAATGTATCAGCATTATCAGGGAAATATTGCAGTGCATCTAAATATGTGTCCAGTTCGTAATTCAAGCAACATTTTAACCTGCCGCACTGCCCGCTTAATTTGGTTTGATTGATAGAAAGATTCTGATAACGGGCCGCAGCGGTATTTACCGATTTAAAATCAGTCAGCCAGGTAGCACAGCACAACTCGCGGCCACAACTGCCAATGCCGCCTACTTTACCACTTTCCTGGCGGGCACCAATCTGGCGCATCTCTACTTTCAGTTTAAATTCAGAAGCATATATCTTAATCAGTTCCCTGAAATCTACCCGGTCTT
>JAICKT010000636.1 GCA_025927795.1 Parafilimonas sp.
CCGATCAAATTGAAATTGCAAGAGAAAATACCAATGAAGCAACGCGACGTGCATTGATCGCCGCATTACCAGCAGATGGTCGCGAGGCTGTGGCTGCACAAATGCGTCAACAGGCAACAAAATATTCTTATATGGGACAAGTTCCTCCTCAAAATATTTTCAATCCGATCGCCTGGGCTGAGTTTATACAAGCATGGAAGCGAGGGGATTTTAAAAGAAAAGATTGACCGATGATTCGAATGATTATAATGATTGTTTGATTTTTTATACCCGCTGCATCTTTTCATAGCATCGTCCCTTGCGTCGCAATCACTTTATCTGTATAACTTTTGGCATCATTAATTTTCTGCTTATTACATTTTCTTCTCTCTAATGATTAGAATCAATTAAATCATAAAAATCGTGATTCGCAATTACTTTATCTGTATAACTTTTGGCATCAATAAAATATTCTGCTTCTTACATTTGTTTCTTCCTAATCATTAGAATCATTTAAATCATAAAAATCATGGTTCAGGTATCTGTTATTGGCGCCGGAACAATGGGCAACGGCATTGCACATGTGTTTGCACAAAATGGCTTTGCAGTTAATTTAATTGATGTAAGTGCGCAGCAGTTAGAAAAAGCAATTCAAACGATAACAAAAAATTTTGACAGACAAATTGCAAAAGGAGCAATTACTGAAGCGCAAAAACAAAAAGCTTTATCAAACATCACTACAGTAACTGATATTGGTGAAGGAGTAAAAAATGCCGAGCTTGTTGTAGAAGCAGCAACAGAAAACACAGAACTGAAACTGAAAATTTTCAGACAGATAGATGAAGCAGCGCCATCAACAGCAATTCTTGCATCAAACACATCTTCTATTTCCATTACAAAAATTGCGGCGGCAACAAAACGACCGGAACTTGTAATTGGAATGCATTTTATGAATCCTGTTCCTGTAATGAAATTGGTAGAGATTATTAACGGTTATGCTACGAAAAAAGAAGTAACGGAAAAAGTTATTGAATTAAGTAAACAACTTGGAAAAGTTCCTTGTGTTGTAAATGATTATCCGGGCTTTATTGCAAATAAAATTCTAATGCCAATGATCAATGAAGCCATTTACAGTTTGTATGAAGGCATTGCAGGTGTTGAAGAAATTGATACGATTATGAAACTTGGAATGGCACATCCAATGGGACCTTTGCAGTTAGCAGATTTCATCGGTCTTGATGTTTGCTTAAGTATCTTAAATGTTTTACATGAAGGTTTTGGTAATTCCAAATATGCTCCATGTCCCTTGCTTATAAACATGGTAACGGCAGGAAAACTTGGAGTGAAAACCGGTGAAGGATTTTATAGTTATGGTGCAGGAAGTAAAGAGTTGATGGTAGGTGAAAGGTTTAGAAAATGATGAAGAAATTTTTGAAAAAGAAATAAGAATACAGCATGTTTCGACATTGAAATAGTAACCCTTGCAGTATTGCAGTTTAACAGGCGATATGTAATACGCCATCTGGCTTGCAATCAAAAAATATCTTGCGGTTATTTCCTTTAGTTGTATTCTTATTTAATTTTAAAAATCTTTAGCTCACTATTTATTTCACCTCTTCAGAAGAATCGATATTCAATCGTATAACAGTTGCTTCTTCCTGTGCCCGCAGTATAAGGGTTGTCTTGCCATTTAACGCTTCTATTGTAAAAG
>JAICKT010000015.1 GCA_025927795.1 Parafilimonas sp.
AATTATTTCTTCAATTGTCTTTTGTTCATAATTTAAAGCATTCCAGCTTTCTTTTACGTCGCACCAAAAACAACCGACATCGCACCCGCCCAAGCGAATAAAGTATGCAGCTTTCCCCTGGTGAAAACCTTCGCCTTGTAAAGTATAAAAGGTTTCCATTACCGGTAAAGCCAATCGTTGACCGCTAACTGTTGGCTGTTGACTATTATGTATTGATTGCTCAATTATCATTCACTAAAAATATCTTCCGTTAAGTTATTACGCATTAAATAAGCATGCATTGTATTTTTCAATAAGGCGGCGATAGTCATTACACCAACACCACCCGGAACAGGTGTTATATAAGATGCTTTCGATGACACTTCATCAAAATTTACATCACCTCTAATACGGAACCCTTTTTTTGCTGTTGCATCTTGAACACGGGTGATACCAACGTCAATTACAACAGCATCATTTTTTACCATATCACCTGTAACAAAACCAGGCTTACCTAAAGCAGCCACTAAAATATCAGCCTGCAAACTTAATTCTTTCAGATTAGGTGTGTGCGAATGGCATAAGGTAACTGTGGCGTTTCCATACGTTTGATTACTGCTTAATAATATACTAACAGGCCTGCCCACAATATTACTTCGGCCTATGACTACCGCATGCTTACCCTGTGCTTCAATATTATAATATTGCATTAATAAAATAATGCCATAAGGCGTAGCAGGTATAAAAGTTGGGGATCCCTGCACCAATTTTCCAATATTTACGGGATGAAAGCCATCAACATCTTTTGCAGGATTAATAAGGTTTATGACTTTTTGTTCAATAATATGTTTGGGCAAAGGAAGCTGCACAAGAATACCGTCTATATTCTCATCATTGTTCAATTCTTGAACCTTATTCAAAAGTTGTGATTCAGATAGTTTTTCGTCAAATCTTATTAAAGAGGAAGTAAGACCGATTTCCTCGCAATTTTTTACTTTATTGGCCACATACGTTTCACTTGCGCCATTATTACCCACAAGTATAGCAGCAAGATGAGGCAAACGCAATTTTTTCTGTTTTAAAGTTTGGGTTTGAGAGAGTAATTGTTTTTTGATTGCTTCAGAAGCTTCTTTACCTTTTAATAATTCCATGCTTCAAAATTATCTTTTAGAAAGTTAACTTAACTGCATAAATATAACTGGCTGTAATACAAGCAAATAAAAATTAAAGCGAATAAAGCAAAACGCAATAAATATCAAAAACGAACAATTGTAATTTTTTGATGAACGGTTAAGCAGCATTTTTAAAAACAGTTTTGTCTCCTTGTTGGATATGTTTAACATGTTATTTTATTTTTTTTAACGGTTTATTCATAATCCCTATATATTTACACGCAAATTTAAAAATGTCAAAATGAGAAAAATTGTAAGCTTACTTACTTTCTTATTGCTATTTACCACTATGGGTTGGTCCCAGGGTAAAATAAGCGGTACGGTAAGGGATCAAAATGGAGACATTATTCCCTTTGCCACAATTAATGTTAAAGGCACAAAGGTTTCTGTTGCGGCTGATGCCAATGCAAATTTTAGTATTCCTGCAAAAAGCGGCGATGTTTTGGTAATTTCCGCTGTAGGCGTACAAACCACAGAAGTTAGAGTAGGTACTTCTGCGACTGTTTCTGTAGTAATGACGCGTACAACGGGCAACATCACCGACGTAGTAGTAACAACAGCGCTCGGAGTTCAACGCCAGGCTAAATCTTTAGGATATGCCACTACAAAAATTTCCAGCAATCAATTAAATGAAGCGAAAGTTACCAATGTTGCTTCTGGTCTTTCCGGAAAGGTTTCCGGTTTAACAGTAAACCTTGTAAATAATGGTGTAAAGCCAGATGTTCGCGTTACACTTCGCGGTGTACGTTCTTTTCTTGGTAATAACCAGGCTCTGTTGGTTGTAGATGGCAACATTCTTAACATTCGTTATCTTCCTTCAATAAATCCTAACGATATACAGGATGTTACTATATTGAAGGGTTCATCAGCATCTGCTTTATATGGGTCTGATGGCTACAATGGTGTGATAATAATTACTACAAAAAAAGGAAAGGGTACTCCTAAAATAACTTTAAGCAGTACTGTAACGCAGGAAGCAATTGCCTATACTGCAAAGTTTCAAAATCGGTTCGGGCCTAATGGCGGTGAGTTAGATCCTGCTCAGTTTCCGGGCGTATTTTATTTTCCTAATGACCCGTTTAAACCTTATGTGCCATACGAAAACCAAAATTATGGAGCTGAGTTTAACGGATCAACAGTGCCTTTAGGCGGGCCGGTGCTACAATTTAATGAGGATGGAACAGTTGATACATTGCAGAAATATGAAACATACAGTGCGAAGCCAAATGCCAAAAAGGACTTTTTTGATAAAGGACTTACTTTTCAAAACGATATAACTTATTCAGTAGGTGACGAGCATAGTTCATTTTTAGTTTCATTCCAGGACCTGGATGCAAAAGGTACCATTCCTAAAGATGTAAATCATAGAAATACTTTCAGGGTTAATGGTTTTAGAGAGTCCGGAAAATTCAGGGCTGATTATAATATTTCTTATGCATCGAGTCATACAAATACAACTCCCGGCACCTATGTTCCATTTAGGTGGGGCAGTTCAGGATTTACCGGCAATTATGCAATCGGCAGCGGACCAACTGCATCCGGCGGCTCTTATTTCCAAGGCAGGCCTGTATACTGGACGGTGATTAACTCACCTGCCTTTATTGACTTGAGGGATTTCAGAGACTGGCAAAATGATCCGTTTGCAAATCCTAACGGATATTTTAATGCATATTATGGTAATCCCTGGTGGCAAATAGACCAGGCAAGGCTTGATGAAAAAAATAATGACCTTATTGGTAGTGCTTCTTTACAATATAAGCCAACAACATGGGCCACCCTGACATATAGATTTGGTCTTGCAAGAAATGATTATAGCAATAATTACACTAAAGCAGGTTTTGATTTCGCTCCATGGGCTCGGGCAGATCCATTAGGAGCCGGTAACATTCCGTCGAGTGTTCAGAAACTTGATCCCAATTCAGGTACAGGTTCAAGCACCAATACAGAAATTACGAGTGATCTCTTAGCCAGTTTTCATAAATCATTTGGCGATATCGATGTTAGTTTACTTTTAGGTAACCAGGTACAGGATAAGAATTTCCAGGAAATCAGCCTGTCTGCAAATGCCCTGGTTATACCTGATTTTTACAATATTGCCAATAACAGAACAGGTGAACCTAATGTTTCTCAGTTCTCGTCAAGATATAGAAAATACAGTGCTTTTGGTGATTTGACGGTTGGATATAAGCAATTTTTGTATTTGCATTTAACCGGCAGAAACGATTGGGATAGCCGTCTTGCAAAAGCAAACAGGAGCTATTTTTATCCTGAAGCGGATGCGTCCTTTGTATTCTCTGAGTTATTAAAGAATAATGGACCTGCATGGTTAAGTTATGGAAAAGTACATGTTGCTGTAAGCCAGGTGGGGCAGGTAAATATTCAGCCATACAGTCTTGTAACAGCTTTTGACCCAGGAGGCGGTTTCCCTTATGGTTCAACGGCCGGTTACACAATTCAAAATACATACGCAAACCCTAATTTGAAACCTGAAAAGAATCTTGAAAGAGAGGTAGGTATTGAATTAGGATTTTTAAAAGACAGGATAACGTTTTCTGCGGCAGCATATCAATCCAATGCAAAAGATCAAACCATTCCTATCAGCATTTCGTGGACAACAGGATTTAACCAGGCTAATGTGAATTCCGGCGAAATGCAGAACCAGGGCATAGAGTTGGATTTAAAAGTTATACCTGTTCAAACAAAAGATATTCAATGGTCAATAAGTGGTAATTTCTCGTATAACAAGAATAAAGTATTAAATATTGGCTATGGATTAACTGAGATAGGAATATTTAATAACACTTATATAGAACTTGGACAGCCTTATGGAATTATTAAAGGAAGTGACTGGAACAGGGATCCCGAGGGTCGCATAATTGTTGATCCTAAGACAGGATTTCCTAGCTTAAATGCAATTCCTAAATATTTTGGTACAGCATATGCGCCCCGTTCTGCCGGTATAAATACTTCATTTAGTTATAAAGGTTTTACAGTGGGTATTGTAGCTGAAGGTCGTTTCGGTGCCGTTATAAATAACGATTTGGGAGGGGATTTAGACTTTACAGGCGTTTCATGGTATTCCGCGCAAACAGGAAGGCAAGTATTTGTTATTCCTAATTCCTCATATTTAGTTGGAGATAAATACGTAGCCAATACAAATATAACTGTGGATGACGGAAATAACGGTTTTTGGGCAAGCGCCTGGAATTCTGCAGTAAGTCCATACGTAAATAGTGCAGATTTCTGGAAATTACGCGAAGTTTCATTAAGCTATACATTGCCTCAAAATGTTATTACAAGAACCAGGTTTATTAAAGAAGCTACAATAGGTTTAGTAGGCCGCAATTTGGCTGCATGGCGCGCAAAACAAAATGTGTGGTCAGATCCTGAGTATAGTAATACGAGCGGAAACGGGTTAGGTACAACAGATATTAACCAAACACCGCCGAGCAGGTTTTATGGCGCTACAGTTACATTAACTTTTTAAACCTATTCAGAAGTAAAAAGAAAAACGATGAAAAAATTATTAATCATTACAGGAATAGTATATCTTTTTGCAGGCACAGGATGCAAAAAGGGTTTTTTAGACATCAATACTAATCCTAATAATTCTACAGACGTAGGACCTGAGCTCATTTTGCCTAGTGCGCTTAATGCAACTGCTGCGCGTCAAATTATAGCTTATACTTCAATGAGCGGATGGATGCAGCAATGGTCGATTAGCGGAAGCTATGCCGTAAGTAACACAGTTGCGCTTTATAATTATAATCAAACTACAGATTATGGTGAAGGTTTGTGGGATGGTATATATAATAACCTGGAAGATTATTACCAGGTAGAAACAAAGGCTATCGCGCAAAACAAACCCTTTTATATAGGTGCCGCGAAGATTATGATATCGCACGAATTCCAGCAACTGGTTGATATATTTGGCAGCGTACCTTATTTGGATGCCTTACAAGGCACAAATATTATACAACCAACTTATGAAGATGGACAGGCTATTTATGAAGATTTAATTAATCAGATCGATTCGGGAATTAATTACATTAAGGTATCACAAGGTGCTGGTGTTCCTGCAGGAAGCGACATAATGTTTGATGGAGATGTTACTTCGTGGGTGCAGTTTGCTAACAGCTTAAAATTGCGCATACTTTTAAGACAAACAGAAATGTCGGGCAGAGCAGCTTATATTCAAAGTCATATTAATGATATTAAATCCGAGGGCTCTGGCTTTTTGGAAACTGACGCTGATGTTAACCCCGGCTACTTAAATTCTGCCGGAAAACAAAATCCTTTTTATGGATTTAACTATAACACCAGCGGTACTTATACAAATGATTTCTGGCGCGCTAACCAATTTGCTTTGAACTTTTATGACAATAATAATGATCCCAGAAGTCATTTGGTATATGGCCCTACGTCGAGTGATCCTACTGTATGGGCAGGCAATGTTCTCGGACAATCCAGTGGGGCGCTTGTGGGTTCTGCTTCGTCTATATTTGGTCCCGGCGTGCTAAAATCAGTAGACCAGTCCGCAGTCATCATGCTGGCGGCTGAAAGCTATTTTTTGCAGGCAGAAGCTGTACTTCGGGGATTTTTATCAGGCAATGCAGAGGATTTATATCATGCCGGAATTACTGCCTCATTTGAATATTATGGAGTGGAAGATGCAGATAATGCAGCGGTAACTTATTATAGCCAGGTATCCAAAACAAATGTGTATTGGGATAACAGTAAAACGTTTGACTATAAATTAAATCTTATTATCGCTCAAAAATGGGCTGCAGAAAATACCGTAACCCCGTTTGAGGAATGGTGTGATTATCGGAGGCTGCCAAATCTTGCCTTTAATAAATCAATTCCGTTAACACAATCTATTTATGCGGAAGATCCTAAAATAGTTCCATACCGCATTTTGTATCCAACGAGTGAATATGGGTCTAATGGTCCGAATGTTCCTGACCAGGGGGATAAAGCTTACAGAACAGACAAATTATTCTGGATGCCTTAATTAATTTGTAATAATAATAATATAAACATGAAAAAAATATCGTTATATCTTTCTGCAATCATACTAACCGGAGTTTTTTTCACTTCGTGCGTAAAAGACAGGAACGTAGGCCCTGATTTTTCGAATACCGACCCGGTATTGGAATTAAGAACGCCTATCAGCAATATTGCGGGTCTGGCGAACTTTGGAAGAGCAGTAATAGGCAATTTGCCTGATGAAGAGCAGTTTTATATAAACCTTGCTTCAGCTAATACGCTAGATCATGATTTAAATGTTACGATAGGTATAGATCAATCGCTTATTGATACATATAATGCCGACGATAACAATGCTGTTAAATACGAGCTGCTGCCAGATTCTGATTATGTATTAACAAAGACAACAGGTACCATTGTTAAGGGACAGCGCATAGATTCATTCCAGGTAACTTTTTTTAAAGACAAAATTGATCCTGTGCACAATTATATGTTACCTGTTTCCATTACAGATGGCGATGGTATACTCATCAGCGGAAATCAAGGCACAATTTGGTTCCATGCCATTGGTAACCCTTTGGCCGGGGCTTATTATCAGAGCTTCTATCGGTGGAACGATGTTCCTGATACAACTGGTCCGCCAAATTCGACTGTATTTGAAGATGAGTTAGTAGGAGTAAGTCCAATAAATTCAAATACTCTTGATTTGCCTGAATCTTATACGGAAACATTTGCTGGCGTAGGTGTATCATTATCTTTTACAAATAATGCTGGCGTATTCAGTGATTTTGATGCGTTTTTTGACGACAATCAAGCAGCAGCAATGGCATATTACGGCTTTACTATTATTACTGCGCCTAAACTTATAAGTTACGAAGTTGCAGGCAACGCAAGCAATCATTATGCAGGTACGAGATTCAGGATTTATTTAGAAGTTCTGAACTCGTCAGGTGGCAACCGTAAAGTGGTCGATGAGTTTGTTAAACAATAAAAATTGAAACAGTTTTGAACCGCCTTCATAACTGAAGGCGGTTTTTCTTTTTACGTAAGTACACAGCATTTTTTTTGACATCCCTGAAATTTTTAAAGAAGTTTGCATTCTAATTTTATTTTATGCCAGATCAGCCACCACAGCAGCCTAACCAGTTAAACATAGAAATAAGCGAAGAAGTTTCTGAAGGTACTTATGCTAACCTTGCAGTTATAACTCATAGTCATGCAGAGTTTGTAATTGATTTTGTAAACGTAATGCCCGGCACACCAAAGAGTAAAGTAAAATCGAGAATTATTTTTACGCCAATGCATGCAAAACGTTTTATGCGTGCCATGCAGGAAAATATAGAACGCTATGAAAATGTTCATGGCAAAATTCAGGACATGGAACAAATTGAAATTCCAATGAATTTTGGCGGCCCTACTGCACAGGCATAGCGGCATACTTTGGCCATCATTCCATTCCTCATCCGCCATTGCCGCGAAAGCGGGAATCTCAATTAAACTTATAAACTATTTTATTTTTTCATTTACATTTTTGTGATGTAAACTTTGCATCATTATAATTGTTATCATTTATTATACAAATTTTTATTTAGCTTACAACAATGATTGGAAATCGTTTTGTGCAATATGATCCTGCGGCAAATGGTAAAAGCAAGTTTGAACAATTGCTCGATCTTTTTATGCAATTACTTACCTACACGAGTGGTGATGCGAACGAAGCATTACAATGGATGAACGAGCTTGATAAAAAATATCAGCTTACAGATGATGAATATGGAATGGGTGATTTTATTGAAGATTTAAAACGCAATGGTTATTTAAAAGATAATAATGAAACCGGCGCAATAGAGATAACTGCCAAAAGTGAACAATCAATTCGCAAGAAAAGCTTGGAGGAAATTTTTGGCAAGCTGAAAAAAAGTAAACAAGGCGATCATAGTACACATAAATCAGGGCAAGGTGATGAGATAAGTCCTGAATACCGTCCCTTTCAGTTTGGAGATATGCTGGAGCAAATTGATTTTACTGAAAGCATTCGCAACGCACAAATAAATCATGGTGTTGAAAGTTTTCAAATGCAGGAAGATGATTTGCAGATTCACGAAACAGATTTTAAAGCGCAAACATCAACTGTATTGATGATTGATATTTCGCACAGCATGATTTTATATGGCGAAGACAGAATAACGCCTGCAAAAAAAGTAGCAATGGCATTAAGCGAGCTCATCACTACAAAATATCCAAAAGATACTTTGGATATTGTTGTGTTTGGCAATGACGCATGGCCGGTTGAGATAAAAGATTTGCCTTATTTACAGGTTGGTCCTTATCATACTAACACTGTCGCGGGTATTGAATTAGCAATGGATATTTTGCGCAGAAGAAGAAACCCGAATAAGCAGATATTTATGATTACCGATGGTAAGCCAACCTGTTTAAAAATTGGGAGGCGCTATTATAAAAATGCTTTTGGACTGGATAGAAAAATTACAAACCGTTGTTTAAATTTAGCGGCGCAATGCAAAAAAATAAAAATACCTATTACCACTTTTATGATAGCAAGCGATCCGTATTTGCAGCGTTTTGTAACTGAGTTTACAGAAACAAATAATGGCAAAGCATTTTTTGCTTCACTTGACAAATTGGGCGCTTTTATCTTTCGCGATTTTGAAAGTGGTAAAAGAAAAACGGTGTATTAATATATCACACCTATTTTAAAATTACTTTTTCCGATTGCTATTTAATAATAAATAAAGCAGTCTTAAACAAAGAGTGCTAATAAATTTTAGCTTGATTGTTGAACAAGTAATAAAATTGAATTTAAATACCGATAATGAATATAGACAAGATTAAAACATTAGGCGAACTAAAAAAAAGCGGTTATAAACCCGTTTCAGTTAAAGATGAAATAAGAAAAAACCTTATTGAAAAATTACGCAATAAAGAAAATGCTTTCAGAGGAATTATTGGATATGAAGACTCGGTTATTCCTGATACAGAAAGAGCATTACTTAGCCGGCATAACATTTTATTTTTAGGATTGCGCGGACAGGCAAAAACACGCATGGCGCGACAGATGACGGATTTATTAGATGAATATATTCCTGTTATTGCACATAGCGAAGTAAACGATGATCCGCTGAAACCGCTGAGTAAATATGCAAAAGATTTAATTGCCGAACATGCGGATGAAACGCCTGTTGAGTGGATTCACCGGTCTGAGCGTTATGGAGAAAAACTCGCAACACCCGATGTAAGTGTTGCAGATTTAATAGGAGACATTGATCCTATTAAAGCGGCTAATCTTAAATTGAGTTTTGCAGATGAAAGAGTAATTCATTATGGTATTATTCCGCGCAGCAACAGAGGTATTTTTGTTATTAATGAAATTCCTGATTTGCAGGCACGCATTCAGGTTGCGTTGTTTAATATTTTAGAAGAAGGCGATATACAAATTCGTGGATTTAAATTGCGTATGCCGCTTGATATTTTATTTGTATTTACTGCAAACCCTGAAGATTATACAAATCGCGGCAGTATTGTAACGCCGTTAAAAGACAGAATTCAAAGCCAGATACTCACCCACTATCCAAAAAGCATTGATACATCTTTGGAAATAACGGAGCAGGAATCGCATATTCTCGACGAACAAAAATCAAAAATAAATGTGAGCGATTTAGTAAAACGCCTGATTGAACAGGTTGCTTTTGAAGCGCGAAATAATGAGTATGTTGATAAAAAAAGCGGCGTTAGTGCAAGACTCCCCATCTCTGCTTTTGAAAATGCTTATAGCAGTGCAGAACGCAGAGCCATTCGCAATAATGAAAAACAAACACATATTTGGATAAGCGATTTGGTTGGCATCGTTCCATCCATAACAGGAAAAATTGAATTAGTGTATGAAGGTGAACAGGAAGGACCTTACCAGGTTGCGGTAAATCTTGTTGACAAAGCAATCCGATCACAATTCATTACCTATTTTCCAAATCCTGAAACATTAAAGAAACGGAGAAATACAGGTAAAAGTTCTCAGTCTGAAAGAGAAAATGATAATCCTTATAAAGCAATTACCAGGTGGTTTGATGGCGGAAAACATGTTGATCTTTTTGTTGATATGAAAGATGCCGATAAGATAAATGCTTTATACAAAGTAGATGGATTGTATAATTTCGTAAAGAAATATTTCTCTCATGCTAACGAAAAAGAAAATGCTTTATTAATGGAGTTTGTGTTGCACGGGTTAGCAGCTTATTCGCTTATAAGTAAAAAAGTAATTGAGGGTAAAATTGAGTTTAAAGATTTAATAGGAAGTATGATGAATCTTGGACAGGTGAATTATAATGATGACGACGACTTAAATGAAGATAACTTCGGATAAATTATATTTTTTAAATACTGTTTATGAAATTACGTTTTTTGATTTTATCATTAACTGTCTTTGCATTTGCCTGTAAAGCGAAAGATCCGGCTTTAGAAATTCAGGATGATTTAAAAACTTCAATGCAAACCTATTTATATAATGGAGTTAACAATGATTCATCAAACATAAAATATCACGTAGAAAAAGTTGTTTATTTTGATGATAATATTAAGAAAAGATATGTTTGCGAATTTACCGTACACATGAAAACTAAATTATTTGATACCACGGGAATTATGAAAGCATATATCTCAAGAGATTTTAAAACAGTTGAACGTTTATATTAATAGCCTTTTTAAAAATTACATTTCTTACGTGATGTTAAACATTTATGAACGCCTTTAATAAATTAGCCCGGTTAAATTATAATTAATATCTTTGCATCGCTAATTGAGTTTATACCTTGATAATTGAACAAGATTTTTCTGCTACAGATATTTCTGCTAAAAGTTACATCCAGTCTTTACAACGTTATTTTCTCAGCAATTTTTAAATTAAACAAAAACACGAATGAACATTTATGTTTCCAATTTAGGCTTCAGCGTACAAGATGAAGACCTGAAAGAGTACTTTGAAGAGTATGGAGAAGTTAGCTCCGCAAAAGTTATTACAGACAAATTTACAAACCGCAGCCGTGGTTTTGGCTTTGTTGAAATGCCTGATGAATCAGCAGCACAAAAAGCTATTAAAGAATTAAACGGTGCAGTTGTAGAAGGCCGGTCAATCAGCGTAACCGTTGCAAGACCGCGTGAAGAAAGATCAAATAATAAAAGATCTTTCAGTAACAGCAATAGCAACAGCCGTTGGTAGTCGAGATACTTTTTAAAAAAAGAGTTCATAATTATGACCTCTTTTTTTATGCAATAAACTTTTGCATTAGTTCGATAAATTCAGCTATTCCCTGTGTTGCAGGTTTTTCAATTGCTGTTACATTATAAAGTGCAGAATATGGAATGGTTTTATCAATGATAAATTTTGGAATAACTTTTTTTGTATAATGAATTAATCCTGCTGCGGGGTATACAACCAACGATGTACCAATCACCGCAAAAATATCTGCTTCTTCAGCAAGAGCTGCTGCCTGTTCAATCATTGGCACAGGTTCTTCAAACCAAACAATATGCGGACGTAATTGCGCTCCGTCATTTGCCACATCACCTAATAAAATATCTTTTCTTATTTCATAAATAAAGCTTTCATTCAATTCACTCCGCATCTTAAAAATTTCTCCGTGTAAGTGCAGAACGTTTTTATTTCCGGCGCGTTCATGTAAATCATCTATATTTTGTGTGATGATATGCACATCAAAATCTTTTTGTAAATTAGCTAAACCAGTATGTGCCGCATTTGGTTGTGCATTCAAAACGTCTTTACGACGCATATTATAAAAGTCAAGCACGAGTTGTTTATTTTTTTTCCATGCACGCGGCGTGGCTACATCTTCTATATTATATCCATTCCACAAACCATCACTATCGCGAAAAGTTTTTAAGCCGCTTTCCGCACTAATGCCGGCGCCTGTAAGAACAACTAATTTCTTTTTCATCTGTATAAATTAATTTATTTCTTCAATGCTTTTTAAAATAATTGCGCATACGGTATTTATTTCGCCTTCTGTAATTGTAAGTGGCGGCGCAATACGTAAACAATCCGGCGCAAACAAAAACCAGTCTGTTATTAATCCGTTTTTTATACACTGATGAATAATTTTTTGTGTTGCTTCTGCAGATTTAAATTGCAAAGAAAACCAAAGCCCAAAATGATTTATTTTTTTTATTGATGAATGACGCAACTTTTCAACAAACAGTTTTTCTTTTTCAGCAATATCTTTTATATAATTTTCTGACAGAAGAATTTCAAATGCTGCCTTGCCTGCTGCACAACTTACAGGATGTCCGCCAAACGTTGTTATATGTCCAAGCACGGGGTTAAAACTTAAACTTTGCATAAGATTTTTATTTGCCATAAAAGCGCCCAATGGCATGCCGCCGCCCAACGCTTTTCCCAATAATAAAATATCAGGTGTAACATCAAATTGCTCAAAAGCCCAGAGCGTACCTGTTCTTCCAAAGCCTGCCTGTATTTCATCAAAAATTAATAATGTTCCTTGTTCTGTGCATTTATCTCTGAGTACTTTTATCCATTTTTTTTCAGGAACAATTATTCCGCTTTCTGCTTGTACAGTTTCTAAAATCACGCAGGCGGTATCTTCATTTATCGCATCTAAAACATCATCACTATTATAATTAAAATGATAAATGCAGGGCAATAAAGGACGAAAAGAATTTCTGTAAAATTCATCACCCATTAAACTTAAAGCACCCTGCGTGCTGCCATGATAACTTTTATTAAATGCAATAATATTGGTTCTGGTTGTTGCACGCTTTGCCAGCTTTAATGCGCCTTCTGTTGCTTCTGCGCCGCTATTGGTAAAATAAACGCAATCAAGAGAAGCGGGTAAATGTTTTGTGAGCAATTGCGCATATAATGTTTGCGGACTTTGAATAAATTCTCCATAAACAATCAGATGCATGTAATCTTCTGCTTGTTTTTTTACGGCTTCAATAACTGCCGGGTGTGAATGACCGATATTCGCTACGTTGAAACCCGAAATAAGATCAAAATATTTTTTTCCATTTATATCATATTGATAATTTCCCTTTGCTTTTACAATTTCAAGACCGATAGGCGAAAAAGAAGTTTGCGCTAAATGTTGAAAAAATAATTGCCTTTGCGTACTCATTTTAGAATTCGTTAGCTGCAAAAATCGAACTTTGTTTTAAAATAGATTTATGGCAACTATTCTTCCATGCCTTGGAAAAAACCCGCAGTTTGGTGCAGATTGTTTTATAGCGCCTAATGCTACTGTTATCGGCGATGTAATTATGGGTGATGAATGCAGTGTTTGGTTTAATGCCGTTGTGCGGGGCGATGTAAACTATATACGCATTGGTAATCGTGTAAATATTCAGGATGGCGCAATTATACATTGCACGTTTGAAAAAAATGCAACGGAAATTGGCAACAATGTTTCCATCGGGCATAGTGCCATAGTGCATGGTTGCACTATAAAAGATAATGTACTTATAGGCATGGGTGCTATCATTATGGATAAATGTTTGGTCAACAGTAACACCGTTATAGCAGCTGGTGCTGTAGTTTTAGAGGGAACAGTTGTTGAATCTAATTCTATTTATGCCGGCGTACCGGCGAAAAAAGTTAAAGAAATCTCTAAAGATGGTCTGCATACAGAAATCGAGCGCATCGCGAAAAATTATGTAAAATATTCTTCGTGGTTTTCTGAAGTTAATGCAGCGAAATAAAAAAACGGGCTGTCATAATTATGGCTTGATGCTATCGCTCCCAGAACTCACTGCTTATTTAAATTGTAAGCAGTAAACTTCCAAATTAACACAACCATTTGTTACTGTAGTAAGTTTATTTACGTATAAATAATATAAACGTAATACGCTTAATAGTAATTAAGAATAAAATTTGGAATTAAAGTATATGATACATTTTTATGAAGACGTTTGAATATACATCTGCCACTGAAATGGTGATTAATGAAAGCGGAAGCCTGCAACAGTTTTATCGCCTTACAAATGTTTTAAGCAAAACACGCCACGTGCATTTTACTACAAAAGAAGATGATGCCGAAGGCGTTGAATGGCGTTTTAGTTATCGCGGTAATAAACTGGCACTCCAGTATAGTATTTACAATGGAGTTACACTTATTTTTAACGAGAAGGATTCAAAAACTGCTAACAAAATTGCAGTTCGCTTACGTGAGGTTCAATAATCATCTTCAGGCATAGACGCAAGAATGTTACAATAACTTATGTAACGTTCTAAAGAAATTTTTTTCTCCTCCACGGCTTTTTTTACAGCACAATTTGGTTCTTCTAAATGCAGGCAATTATTAAATCTGCAATACTGTAAAAATTTTTTCATTTCTATAAAATAATGCGATAACTCAGTGCGCTCAATACCTGTTATAGCAAATTCCCGTAAGCCAGGCGTGTCAATAATATTACCATTAAAAGGCAAATCAAACATTTCGGCAAAGGTCGTTGTGTGCATGCCTTTGCCGCTCCAATTACTTACTTCCTGCGTTTGTAATTTAAGTTGAGGAATTATAAAATTTATTAAGGTTGATTTTCCAACACCGCTATGACCGAAAAACAATGTTACTTTATTGGTAAGCATTTTTTTTATATCATCAACACCTTCATTATTTTTTACACTGATACTATAAACCGGGTAACCAATGGATTCATAAATCATTTTAAGATTTTCAAATACATTCCATTCTTTTTGCCTGTATATATCGCTCTTATTAAAAATAATAGTGGATGGTATATGAAAAGCTTCGGCAGAAACAAGACAGCGGTCAATAAAACCCTGTGAAGTTTTTGGTTCTTTTAATGTTGCGATTAATAAACATTGATCAATATTAGCGGCAATTATATGATGCTGATTTTTATTGCGTGGTGATATTCTTGCTATGTAATTATTTCTCTCCGTTATTTCTGTAATGATTACAGAATTTTCAGCCGCATCTTCTATTTCAACATTTACAATATCTCCAACGGCTACAGGATTAGTTGAAGTAATATCATCAATTTTAAAAATGCCTTTAATACGGGCGTTAAATATTTTGCCTGCATTAGTTTTTGCAACATACCAACTGCCTGTTGATTTATAAATTCTTGCCTGCATTACATACGAAGATAATAATATGCAAACCGTAAGTAACTGGAATGCCATTTGTATTGTTTTACATAAACTTTTATATGCTGAATTTCAAATTAAGCGGAAACACATTTGCACCGCAGGCAAATAAGTTGTATGAAAAAACCAATATTATAAATGTAAGTGATGCTGAAAGAGTTTTGTCAACGGCTGCGGGAACATTCTTATACGTTTTATCAGTTAGTCACAAAGAAAGTAAGCTGAATGCTTTAATAAGATATGGAGGATTATATCTTTTATATCGCGGTATTTCCGGCAATTGCCCGATAAGAGCAAGCATTAGTAAAAATGAAGTAGAACAACATACACCTGCAATAAACATTCGAACTTCAATAACTGTAAATGCGCCAAGGAAATTTGTTTATGATACATGGCGTGATCTTGAAAATTTGCCACATTTCTTAAAGCATATAAAAAAGATAAAAGTTACTGATGATATTCATTCGCACTGGATAATGAAAACACCCGGAAAATTACCTTCTGTTGAATGGAATGCAGAAATAATTGACCAGGAAGATGCGCGTGAATTAAGCTGGCGCTCGTTACCCGGCTCTATGATTGAAACTGCAGGAAAAATAAATTTCGCTGATACACTCGATGCAACACAGGTTTTTATTACAATAAGTTACAGGCCACCTGCTGGTTTTATCGGTTCTGCAATCGCAAAATTTTTAAACTCAACACTAAGGAAAATTATTGAAGATGATATTGTGAAATTTAAAGCATACGTAGAGGAAAAACAACCGAAGATTACGGAAACTTCTTAAACACGGTATAGCGTAAAACTATTTCAATTAATAAAAAAGAAAATGCAGCAATCAATAGAGGCAAAAATTTATCTGTGTAACGGTTGTAAGTTGTAACATCTATCTTAGATTTCTCCAGTTGATTGATGCTTTGATAAATTTTTACTAATGCATCATTATCTGTTGCATGAAAATATTGTCCGCCTGTTTCATCAGCCAATTTTTTTAATAGTGGTTCATTGAACTGTAATTTTTTATGCTGAACAACGGGTCCAAGCGGTGAATCAACTACTTCATCAACATCTTTTTCTGAGCCAACGCCAATCGTATAAATTTTAATACCATAATATTTTGCCATTTGCAAAGCAAGGTCAGGCGGAATTGTTCCGCCAAAATCAACGCCGTCAGTTAATAAAATAATTATTTTACTTTTTGTTTTACTGCTGCGCAAACGATCAACGCTGGTGGCAATTCCGCTGCCGATTGCCGTGCCCTCATCCTGTAAATAACCGCTTTCAATATTTGTAATCTGGTTTAGTATCGCGTCATGATCTGTTGTAAGCGGGCATAGTGTAAAACTTAAATTGCTGAATATTACAATTCCTATTTCATCGCCCGGCCGGTTCTTTACAAAATTTGCTGCAACCTGTTTTGATGCTTCAAGTCTGTCAGGCGTAAAATCTTTTTCCGTCATACTGCCGCTAATATCGAAACATAAAATGATATCAATTCCCTGCCCGGATGTTTGTGTTTCTGTAAATTTTTCTCTTGGTCTTGCCAAAGCAATAATTAAAAAAACAATCGCAATGCAACGCAGCACAAAAGGCAAATGCCTAAATATTGTTTTAAAACTTGTTGAGCCTTTTAAAAAATGCGTGGTTGTAACAAGCAAAGATGCCTGTTGCCTTTTATTGCGCCGTATATATTCATAAATTAAAATCGGCAGCAACAGCAATGCACCCAATACCCAGCTATAGGCAAACTCAATATTTTGAAACCATTCTGTCAACATTTCCTTTTGCTTGTTGTATAACTAAATCAATTTTTTGCAGGCTTGCAATAACTTCTTTTAAAATCTTTTTGCTCTCTGTTTCGGCAGGAAAATATTTTGCAAATTTTACAGAAGCATTCAAATCAAATATATCGCGAACTTTTGCGCGTAACTCCGCATCCTGCATGTAAACACTCATCAGCGAAAACAATTCACTCATTGTTGCCTGCATAGCTTTTACATGCATAATTTCTTCAAAGTATTGCCTGCAAATAATATCAATATCAGAATGAAATTTTTTTATTTCTGAATTTGTATTTAAATATTGCAATGAAAGTTGCTGCAACTTTTCAGTTGCCCGTTCCAGCGGTGTGCCATACAACACTGGTTTGGATGACTCAATGATTTTCTTTTTTCTTTTTTTAAGTAAAATGATAATAATAACAGCAACTATTATTATAGCAGCAGCAATTATTACAGGCATCCAGTTAAACGATTTTTCAACTTCAATTATATCTTTTATCGGGTGATAATTTTTTAGCGCAGAAACATCTACAGGCAATACAGTTAAGTAAACAGCCGGTGAAGAAATTTTTATTTGCTTTCCGGATGTTCTGTCCTGGATAACAAAATCAAATGGGCCAAGCTGCCATTTGCCTGAATCGAAACCGGTAATTGTAAAATTTTGCTGATAAGAATTCGAGCCACTTACTTCTATCGTATCAATACTTGTGCGCTTTAAAATTTCTAAATGATTAAGTGTATCTGTTAACTGCGGCCAGTTTGCAATAAATGATGTTGCCGTATTTAAGTTGGTTAAATTTAATTGAAGTGTTACCTGCTCGCCCAATAAAATCTTATCTCTGTCTAATGAAGCGGAAACTGATTGTGCAGAAACATGAGAAAGTGAAAAACAGAAAATAAAAGTTAAAAGGCAGGTTACCTTTAAAAATTTAAAATTTGAAATTTGAAATTTGAAATTTTTCTTCATGCCCGCTTTGTAAAAAATTCCTGCAACGCTTTTACATAATCATCTCCTGTTGCAAGCTGAATAAGATCTGCACCTGCCATTCGAAAATTCTGTATTGCTTCTTCCTGAATTTTTTTATACTGTTTATGATAATTGTATTGCGTTAGATTATCATTTGTATTTATCAAAATCATTTCACCTGTTTCTGCATCCTGTACTTGTATTAAACCAATCTTTGGCAAATCTTTATCGCGACGGTCGTAAACCTGCACACCAATTATATCATGTCTTCGTGCTGCAATTTTTAATGTTTGATTATAACCTGCATCAGCAAAATCACTTAAGATAAAAACAATGCTTTTATGTTTTGTTACACTGTTTAAATAACCGATTGCTTTTGTAATATCTGTGTCTGCAGAACGTGGCTTATGTGTAAGCATTTCACGCATCATATATAAAACATGATCCTTACCTTTTTTTGCAGGAATATATTTTTCTACTTTATCACTAAAAAAAATCAATCCTACTTTATCATTATTAGTGATGGCAGAAAAAGCAAGCACTGCTGCAAGTTCAGTTATCAAATCTTTTTTTGTTTGCCTGAAGGTGCCAAACAAGCTGCTTGCACTTACATCAATCAAAAGATAAACGCTCAATTCCCTTTCTTCTTCAAATATTTTGCTGTATGTGTGACCCATGCGCGCAGAAACATTCCAATCAATAAAGCGCACATCATCGCCCGGCTGATATTCCCGCACTTCTTTAAACGCCATACCTTGCCCGCGAAATGCAGTATGATATTCACCTGTAAAAAGATGATTGGTTAAACGTTTACTTTTTATTTCAAGAGAACGTACTTTTTTTAAGAGATCGCTTACTTCCATCAAAAGTTTACAGTTTGTAGTTTATAGTTTTCGGTTTTAAGTTGAATTAAGTGCATAACTGCAAACTCAGAACTGAAAACTGCAAACTGTTTTACGGCACATTCACCGTTTTTAAAATTTCAGAAATAATTGTTTCTGCATTGATGTTTTCTGCTTCTGCTTCATACGTTAAACCAATGCGGTGGCGCAGTACATCTTTGCAAATTGTTTTTATATCATCGGGAATTACAAATCCTCTTTTGCGAAGAAACGCATGTGCTTTAGCTGCCAACGCAAGATTAATACTGGCTCTTGGTGAAGAACCATAATTGATTATGCTTTTCAATTTACCTAATCCATATTGTTCCGGAAAACGTGTGGCAAAAACAATATCAACGATATATTTTTCAATCTTTTCATCAATATAAACCTGTCTTGTAAGTTGTTTGCCCTGGTTTACTTCATCAAGACTTATAACCGCATTTACAGAAGGCAAAACAAGTTCCTGTACTTGCTGGCGAATAATAAGTTGTTCTTCCTGTTTACCAGGATAACCAACAATAACTTTCATCATAAAGCGATCAACCTGTGCTTCAGGCAAAGGATAAGTTCCTTCCTGCTCCAACGGATTTTGTGTGGCAAGTACAAGAAATGGTTCATCCAGTTTAAAAGTATTTTCACCAATAGTAACCTGTTTTTCCTGCATAGCTTCCAGCAATGCGCTTTGCACTTTTGCAGGCGCACGATTTATTTCATCAGCCAAAATAAAATTGGCGAAGATGGGTCCTTTGCGTACGATAAATTCGTTACGTTGCTGGTTGTAAATCATGGTGCCGGTAACATCCGCAGGCAAAAGATCAGGCGTAAATTGTATGCGACTGAATTTTGCATGCACTGCCTGTGCCAGCGATTTTATAGTAAGCGTTTTTGCAAGACCTGGAACACCTTCCAGCAAAATATGTCCGTTGCTTAATAAAGCAATTAATAAACGGTCAATCATTTCAAACTGACCAACAATTACTTTACCTAATTCGTTACGTAATTTTTCAGTAAAGCCGGAAGCCTGCTGAATTTTTTCGTTTAATATTCTAATGTCTTCTCCTGTTTGCATGAAATGTGTTTGCAGATAAACTACAAAATAAGCAGCGTTGCATCAGTAAAAAAAATATCAAAAATATTTGCGAAAACATTAACCAACAATTATGCCGCTAAGGTTAACGGTTAGCTGTTAACAGTTAACAGATTACCTTTACCGCATGGCAATATATGCGCATGACAGTGTTGTTCCTGATAAAGAAAGTGAGGTATCAAAGAAAAGCCAGGTGGCTGAGATGTTTAATTCTATTTGCAAGCGTTATGATTTTTTAAATCGTTTTTTGAGTGTGGGTATTGATAAAAGCTGGAGGAAAAAAGCAATCGACGAATTAAAATCTATTCAACCGAAAATATTGTTAGATGTAGCAACAGGCACCGGCGATGTTGCTATATTGGCATATAAAGTTTTGCATCCTGATAAAATAATTGGGATAGATATTTCAGATGGCATGCTTGAAATAGGAAAAAAGAAAATTAACAAACTAAACCTTTCCGCTTCAATTGAATTATTGCACGGAGACAGCGAAACAATAAACTACAGTTCTGATACGTTTGATGCCATAACTGTTGCTTTTGGTGTACGAAATTTTGAGCATCTTGAAAAGGGTCTTTCCGAAATGCTGAAAGTGTTAAAACCGGGTGGAAAAATCTCAATACTTGAATTTTCAAAACCAAAGGCATATTTATTTAAAGGATTGTATAATCTGTACATGAAAATTATTGCGCCGGGATTTGGAAAAATGCTCGCAAAAAATAAAGAAGCTTACGAATATTTAAATAATTCTGTACAGGCATTTCCGGATAGGCAAAGCTTTATTGAGATTATGCAAAAGGTTGGATTTAAAGAACCCTATTTTAAACAGCTTAGTTTAGGAATATGTTGTATTTATTGCGCAAGCAAGTAATAGTTTTACTTTTCTTTCTTCTGTCGGCATTATTTGCACATGCACAAAAAGAACAAAACCGCCCGGATCATGATAACCTGCCTTATTATTTTGGTTTGACTTTCGGTTACTCTAATATGAATTTGCATACCACAAAAGCACCGCGGTTTTTAAAATATGATAGTGTGCTTTCTGTAGAACCAGGTTCAAGCGGCGGATTTGCGGCAGGATTGCTTGCAACATTGCATTTAAATAGCCGCTTTGAACTTCGTACAGCACCACAATTAATTGTTGGAGGCGCAAAATATTTTACATACTCATTAAAATATCCGAACGCAAACGAAACGCAGATAGAAAAGAAAACTTTGCCTTCAACCATTTTTACCCTGCCCTTACAAATAAAATTTAATTCAGACAGAATTGATAATTTTCGTGTTTATATGTTGGCCGGTATAACGTATGATATTGATTTGGCCAGTAATTCCAACGAGCGCAATGCAGAAGACCTTATCAAGCTTAAAAAAAATGATTACGCAATTGAGGGTGGTGTTGGCTTTAATTTCTTTTTAAGATTTGTTACGCTTTCTCCTGAAATAAAAATTCATAATGGCTTAACTAATATTCACGACAGAGATTCGGATCTAAAGTTTTCTAACGTATTAAACCAGTTAAAATCCAGAATGATTATTTTTTCTATTAACATAGAGCCCTAATCTTAAACAGATTTAGTTTGTGGTTTTGCAGGTGGCGATTTCTTCTTAGCTTTTTTAGTACCCAAAAATGGTTGCATATAAACGGGCATAATCTGGCGCTTTTTTCCTGGTCTTTGCAATATCGGTTGCTGATATTCTACATAATAGATTTTTATTAGAATAAAAAAATAAGAAATTAATAACGGCCCAAAAATCAGCCCGAGGAATCCAAAATATTTTAAGCCAAGTATAACACCAAGTACCGTAACAATAGGATGCACATCAGCCATTTTTTTAGCAAGGATAAATCGAATGATATTATCAAGTGTTCCCATTATCAACGCACCAAACAGAATTACAAATATTGCCTGCCACGTGTGGCCAATAATAAATAAATATACTGCTGCGGGCACCCAAACGAGCCCCGTACCCACTACGGGTATAAGCGCTGCAAAACCTGTAACCACACCCCAAAAACCCGCCTGATTTATGCCTGCAATCCAATAGCATAAAAAGCCGGCTAAGCCCTGTGCAACTGAAATTGCCGGTATGCCAATTGTGTTGCTGAATGTTTGCTGCACAAGTTCATCCCCAAACAATTTTATCTTATCTTTCTTAAAAGGCAGATAAAAAATTATGGCCGCTTCCATGCGGTTAATATTCTGATGCATGTAATAAAGAAAAAAATACATCATTAATATTGTAGTTACAAAATTTAAACTTTGCGTTAATACAGCTGATAACAGTGTTGAGGCAAAAGATTGAATAGAATGAAGTGTATCATCTGATATTAATTTATAATGAAATCGTTTTTGTACTACGGCATCCACCTGTTTTACAGCATCTGTTATTATTGTAGGATGCGTTAACACGGCACTAATCTTGTTATACAAAAGGCTAACAAGACCGGCAATTGGCAAAAGAATAAGAAAAAAGGAAATGATGATAATAAGTATGGATGTCATGCTTTTGCTCCAGCCCTTTTTTATAAGCCAGCAGGCAAAAGGTTTACTTAATACATATAACATGATTGAACCCAGAAATGCAGAAACAAACTGAATTAAACTTGAAAAAAGAAAAATGGCAAACAATATTATTATCGCTAAAAATATGTACTTATTTACTTTAAGGTCTTTAGCATTTTCCATAAGCGAAAATAAAATGATAATTCTCTAAATTTATAATATTATTTCATCCATCAAATTCCACAAATCATGAATACAAGTCAAAAATTTTTATCAGGAATTATAATAGGAGTAACTGTAGGTGCAGCAATATTATTGTTAACAAAAACAGATAAAGGAAAAGAATTTTTATCTGATGTTGCTGATGCCGCAGATGATGCAAAAGACACTCTTAAAGACAAGGCAGGCTCGCTTGAAAAACAATTTAAAGAATTGATTAAAAAAGGTAAATCATTCATCAGCGACCTTGAAGATAAAGCTAAAGATATAACAAGCGCAATTACAGATTAATCAAAACTAAAAAAATATAAATGCCAGAAGAGCAAGATTTTTTTAAAGACACAAAGCAAAAATTGCAGCAATACGTGCAGCAACGCATTCTGTTATTGCGGTTACAGGCAACGGACAAAGTTTCGCGTATTGCTTCGGCAGTAATTACTTCCGTATTAATATTTATAATTGGATTATTTCTTTTAGTATTCGCAAGTATTACTGCCGGTTTCTGGCTTGCAAGTATTACCGGCAGTTTAATTGCAGGCTTTGGTATAGTAGCACTATTTTATTTTCTTGTGTTTCTATTCATCATTATTTTCTTAAAGAAAATGCTGCAGAATTTATTTATTAATAAACTAATTCGCCTGTTTCATAAAAAAGATTAAAATGGCTACAAGAATACCAATAGCAAATGGAGTTTACGATTTGTCTGAAATAAAAACAGCCGCACAATTGCGTGAAGAGATTAACTTGTTAAAAGAATCTTTAAAAAAAGATGAGCAGGTGCTTGAATTACATTTTAAAAAAATGCCGCACGAAGTGCTCAAAGCGTCCGCAGATGCAGTGTTGCCTTCTTTTATAAATAAAATGATAGCAAACAGAAGCTGGAAAATTTTAACCAGCAGTGCAGGTTTGCTGGTAAATCCTTTTTCAAAAAAATTCAGCTTTGGTAAAAGCATACTTGGCTCAGCAAAAAAATTAGGGATGTTGGCTGTAGTGAAGGGTGCATATAATATGTGGCGGAATAAAAAGACAGAAAAAACCGATAAATCATTAAAGCCAGCAACTTTAAAAACGGTTAAGCCAACACCTAAGCCAAAACAAATTAAGCAATAGTTCCTTCTTCAAGATCTAATCTTTGTACTTCATGAATGCCGTTAAGATGTTTTAAACGATCCACT
>JAICKT010000430.1 GCA_025927795.1 Parafilimonas sp.
TATGGTTTAATTAATCTTCGAAAAATGATGATGGAAAAACAAATAAATTTGTAAATTTAAACTATTGTTATTCTGCGGGAAAGTGATGTTAGAGTGTGTTTCCCTTATGCTTACCTGATATTCAAAATACTGCGGAATAACAAATCATGTGTTTTAAACACAGCCCCGCTTTATGCGGGGTTTTTTATTATGCAAATAGAAAAGCATCTTTTAAGAAATTTCGATGCGGTATATTTTTATTGTACTTTAATAGCATGAGAAAATTTTATTTAATCACACTCATGCTATTTTTTTTTATGCAAATAAATAAAAAAACCGAAGCACAGGTTTTTGCGCCAAATGAAAAACTCGTTTTAATAGACAGTAGTTTTAGTTTTACGGAAGGTGCTTCAACAGATAAAGCAGGCAATGTATTTTTTACTGATCAGCCAAACAATAAAATATGGGAATATGATATTGCAGGTAAGCTTTCTGTTTTCCTGTATCCTGCACGCAGATCGAACGGAATGTACTTTGATGCCAAAGGAAATTTAATAAGCTGTGCTGATGAGCATGACGAACTAATTTCTATTTCACGCGATAAGAAAATTACTGTTTTAATAAACAACTATAATGGTCATGTTTTAAATGGTCCTAATGATGTTTGGGTAAATCGTTTAACCGGTGGCATGTATATTACTGATCCATATTTTCAACGTGATTATTGGACAAGACAACATCCTGATGCCCGGCTGAATGGTGAAAAACTTTATTACCTACCTCCTGGTAAAAAAAAACTGGTAATGGCAGACAATAATCTTATTAAGCCAAATGGCATTGTAGGAACACCTGATGGTAAACATTTGTATGTGGCAGATATGGGCGTTGGTAAAACATTTCGTTATAGCATAGAAGCAGATGGTTCACTAAAAAACAAAACTGTTTTTATTAATGAGTCTTCTGATGGAATGACGATTGATGATAAAGGCAATATTTATATTACAGGAAATGGAGTTACTGTTTACAATGCATCAGGTGACAAAATTGATCATATTAATGTACCAGAAAAATGGACAGCAAACTTGTGTTTTGGAGGAAAGAATAAAGACATGTTATTTATTACTGCATCAAAATCTCTTTACAAAGTACAAACATTGGTTAAAGGAGTTGAATAAATAATAACTGCACGTGTTACTCTATTGCACTCTATATTAATTTAGTTGCTTAATGTTTTCAAGCGCCTGGTAAACTTTAGTGCATTCATTATAACGTTTGCCTTGCGGCGGCGCTTGTACCTGTTTATAAAATTGAATGATATTATTTTTTATTGATGGAGTTATACTTTTAAATTGTTCATCATTTAATTTCAATAACCATTTATTATATGTTTCATCCGCCAAACTGTATTCGCATTTTTGTGTTGGATAACCAGTATCATAATCTTTATCTTTTAAGCTTTTTATATTAGCGATAAATTTTACAGCATTGCTATAATGCACTGTAGTGGTATCAAAGCTTTCATCAAAATATTTTTCTGACTGTGCATCAGGTACTTTAAAATGTAATGCACGTAATGGTCCAACCTTCGGCATAACTTTTATTATAACAGATAAGCCGGCAGCAAAAAAACCGGGACGTTTATAACCTGTTCCAAAATCTTTGTTGTACTGCTTAATATGCATTTTATATCTGAACCTATTACTTGTTTTTGTTGAATCCGAATTAAATAGTTTTTTATTTTTAGAAGCCCACGCTGCTTTTGTTATTAAAGGAAAGACATTGGCAATTATAAATCGAAATGTTTCTACTGATAAGTTTAAATGATCATTAAAAGTGCGATTAAGATTAAGCCCATAAGTTTCAGTAAAAGCTTTTGCAAGCAAAGCTGTATCTATTTTAAACCCTATAAAATCATGGTAAGATTTAGATGCATAATTACCTTTTGCAACCTGCAATACATCAAAACCAAATTCCATTCTTAGGTGTGAAATATTATTGTCCGCATAAGTAACGGTATCGCCGAATTTCCTTTTCATTTTTTTATAAACGAGCGGAACACTTATGTTGGTTGCAAGCGGATGACCATATACATCGGCATAGTAATGTGATAAAAACCCTAATGCAAAAGCAAGACTATTTAAACTATTTGCATCTTTTAACAAAGCTTCATTGATGTCACCACTGCGAACATAGTGAACAAGGTCTGTAAATAACCGGCTGCTAAAAGGATAATAACCCATATCAGGCGTTACTGCACCACCGTAGGCGTAAGCTCTTGCTTCTGTAAATTCTGAATCGGTTGATGACGGATACCTGTATTTTAAAAAAGGTAAAATAGCATTGTTCCATTCTGCATCAATAATAGCTTCGTGTGATAATACGCCAATACTGTAACCTTTAAACGGAAATAAAAATAAAAGCAGCAAAGGCAGTTTAAAGCAATAGTGTCGCATGCGTGGTTTCATAAATAAAAATACAACCGGCAAACTTTATGTTTGTTTACAGATGATTGTTGAAATAACGGCAATGTTTTTAAAGAATTGTTTGAAATCCTCTGCAATCATTGATGTAATAATTGCAATGTTCTTTCATCTTCTTTTCCGTTAAAAAATTTATCTAATACCGCCTGAAAAACTTTATCTGCGCCTGGCACCAATGAGAATAAGGTCATACTTGATCTTAATTTCATATTGTCAGGACTTCCAAATATTTTACGTGCATCATCTGTTTCAAGTTGCAGCAAGGCATTGCTGATCTCAATTAACCGCGTACCTAAAATTTCGTGATTTAAATAAGCTGTTGCTTCCTTAATATCTTTGATCGCATATAATATTGAAACGCTTGTATAACCTAAACCTAATATCTGCGGAAAAATGTACCACATCCAATGACTTTCTTTTTTTCCGCTTTTAATTTCTGCTAATGCAACGGCATAATCTGTACGTTGCGCATCAATAAATCTTTCAAGATTGTAATCGTTAGGCATGAAAACTTTTTAAGTAATAAAAAACCTCCGCACGTAACCGGTAGAAATTTTTAACTGCAATCTTAATCAGTATCTTCTTCACCTCCGGATTCGGGACTATTGGTATTATTATTTCTTTTTTTGAATAAGTCAAAATCTGTATCACCAAATTTATAAGTGAAAGTTACGCGGAAAGTTCTTACGCTCCACCTGCGGTAAGAATCCTGGTAGAAATCTTCGGTATCGTAAATCGTTCCGAATTTTCTTGAATTGAATATATCATTTATGCTGAAGGAAATGGCTGCTGCTTTTTGTTTAAAAAATTCTTTACGTACAGCGAAGTCTGAAACGAATTGTTGTTTTGTTTTTCCTTGCGGAATTATCCGCGGACTTTCGTAATCGGCAGTTAACTGGAAACCGAGATTATTAAACAGTTTATTTTTATCAGTAATTATTTTATAATTGCTTATTAGTTTTGTTTCATAATTAAACCCGTGGTTATCTAAATTAATTTTATCTACACTTGCTTTTGTAGTACGATATTGCAAATCGATATTATATGTAAGATCAAGTTGCTTTGCCAATTTTTTTTCTAATGTAAATTCTGCACCAATGCGATTTGTATAACCTGCATTAATAAAAGTATTAACAATAGCATCAGGAGAAATGGATGCACTGCTTAACTGCTGATACAATGCGGGAGAAA
>JAICKT010000187.1 GCA_025927795.1 Parafilimonas sp.
GGAGATCCGAATGCAAATGTTGTTATCAGGTTGCGTGGTCAAACTTCTTTAACAGGTGGGCAAACACCCTTAATTGTATTAGATGGAATTCCGCTTGATAACCCTAATCAAATTTCACTTATTCCGCCCGGTGATATTGTTTCTTACGATGTTCTGAAGGATGTTTCCGCAACTGCTATTTATGGCGCAAGAGGCGCAAACGGCGTTATTATCGTTAATACAAAAAAAGGTGCTGCAGGCAGAGTTCAGGTGAGTTATAATGGATATGTTGGAATGGATAAACTTGCCGGAAGTCTTCATCTTTTAAATGCGGACCAATGGAGACAAGGCTCGCTTGATGCAGGTGTATCACAAGAAACAATTGATCAGTTAGATCATGGTGCAAATACTGATTGGCTAAAAGCAATTACAAGAACGGCTTTTTCTAATAGCCATAATGTTTCTGTAACGGGTGGCAGCAATGGTTTTAGTTATAATGGTTCAATAAATTATTTAAACCAGGAAGGTATTGTTATTAATTCAGGAAAGCAATTAATGGGCATACGTTTTAATGCTGAACAAAAAGCGTTGAACAACAAGCTTACTGTAAATGTTTCTTTGCTTGGCGATGAGGTTGATCATAAATACGTTGATTATAACATTTTTGAATTTATTAATGTAACGCCACCAACTTATCCTGTTTATAATGAAGACGGCACTTATTATCATTATTCAGAGTATCATGAACAAAATCCTGTAGAACGGCAGATGAAACAAACCAATAATGGTAAAGATTATTTACTGCAATTATTCGGCAGGGTTGATTATGAATTAATAAAAGATTTAAAAGTGGGTGTTCAGGGTTCATTATCACATCAAAATTTTCAATCGGAATTCTTTCAGCCAACATTCGCTGTTGTTGGTAATATTAATAATGGAAATCAAACCAGCTCAAATATTAATTCTAAAAAAGGAGACATACATATTAATTACCTGAAAGATTTTGGTAAGCATAATCTTTCTTTTACGGGTGTTTATGAATACAATGATTTTATCAATAATAATTTTTCAGCATCCGGTCAAGATTTTTTAGTTGAAGATTTAGGTGCTGATTTTTTAGGAGGCGGTAATCCAACGTACAATTCTATTGCCTCTTATAAAGAAAGATTTAAATTGATTTCATTCCTGGGCAGAGTCGCATATAACTACAATCAAAAATATTATGCCACTGTAAGTTTCAGGCGTGATGGCTCCTCTAAGTTTGGTGCAAATAATCGCTGGGGTAATTTTCCTTCTGCATCAATTGCATGGCGCTTAACACAGGAAAAATTTATGCAAAATATTTCATGGCTGAATGAATTAAAAATTAATGCAGGTTATGGTGTTGTAGGTAACCAGGATGCAATTACTCCATACAATACATTACTTACATTAGCCGGCGGAACACGTTATTACGATCCATCCAGTTCCAACTATCAATATCCTCAATCTTATTCGCCAAATCAAAACGCTAATCCTGATTTAAAATGGGAAGAGAGAATCGGTAAAAATATCGGTATTGATTTCTCTATGTTTAATAACAGGTTTAGCGGCAGCATTAACGGTTATAACGATAAAACAAAAAATCTTTTGTTCACATATGCGGTACCCGTGCCTCCGTATTTTGTGTCAACTATACTTGCAAATGTTGGCAGCTTAACAAATAAAGGTTTGGATATACAACTTAATGGTACCATCATTCAAAATAAAAAATTTACATGGTCTGCCAGCGGACAAATAACATTTGTAAATACAAAAGTTACCAGTTTATCCGGTACATATAATGGAACAAAAATAGCTTCTGATCTTGTTCCGGTTGGTTATGCACTCGGTCGCGGTTACGAACAAAATGCAATTACATTTCTTAAAGTTGGTTATTCGCCTTACATATTTTATTTGCCGCAGTTTGCAGGCTTAAGCGATACAATTTCCGCTTCATCAAACAGCAACCAGTTATATTATACTGAAGATGGAAAAACAACACCAAATATTTCTGAAGCGAAAAAGAATTTCATAGATCCTACTCCAGATTTTATTTATGGATTTAGCAGCACTTTTACTTATAGCAATTGGTCATTAAATTTCTTTTTGCGCGGTGTGAGCGGGCAAAAGCTTTTCAACAATTATGAAAATGTTACCAGCAATATTTCAAGATTGCCAGGTAATAACATTACGGAAGAAGGTTTAACAAATGGTATAAGAGGCTCACAAACACCATCTGATTATTGGCTGCAAAATGCTTCTTATTTAAGATTGGATAACGCAACGCTTGCATACACTTTTAAACAAATGAAAAGCATTCAATCATTACGTGTGTATGTAACGGGAACAAATCTTTTTACAATTACACCATATAACGGTCTTGATCCTGAAGTTACAATTGGTGATAATTCCCAAGCTTATATTGATGGCAATGTAAACACAGTTGGTTTTTATCCGAGAAGCCGTTCTGTAATTGTAGGCGTAAACATCACATTAAAATAAGTAAACAGAAAAAACACGAACATGAAACTTTCAAGTATAATATATAAAGCGTTATTATTAGCAGGAACTGTAACTATGTTCTTTTCCTGTACCAAATTAGATCAAAATGTGTACAGCGTTGTTCCCAATCAAAATTTCTGGAACACACCTGAACAAATTGCAGCAGGTATTGCACCGGCTTATGCAAGCTTAGTTAATATACCTGATGGAGATTATCATGATCTTGCAGAAATACCAGGTGATGATATGATCGTTCCTGCACGTGGTGCAGACTGGTTAGCAGATGGTCAATGGATTCAGCTTTGGCAGCATACATGGACAGCTACAACAGCACAGGTTCAGGATTGCTGGTCTGCATTATATGGCGGAATTGGTCAGATAAATTTTATACTAAGTGTTGTAAACAATTTAGATCCTGCTCCTGCAAACATCAACAACATCAATGCAGAATTAAAAACATTAAGAGCATTATATTATTATTGGGCGATGGATTTGTATGGCAACATTCCACTGGTTACAAGTTTTGAAACAGATGCAAGCACGCTTACAAATTCATCCAGAAAAGATGTTTATAATTTTATTGATTCAGAAATAAATAATAGTCTTCCTTATTTATCTACTGATGTAAGCAAAGCAACATATGGACGTATTACAAAATATGCTGCTTTTTGCACATTAGCTAAATTGTATTTAAATGCACAAACTTATACCGGAACACCGCAGTGGGCAAAAACAGTGCAGATGTGTGATTCAGTAATAGCATCCGGCAAGTATAGTTTAGAACCTAACTATTTCGATAATTTTTCTGTACATAATGAAGGTTCTCACGAGAATATTTTCGTTGTGCCTTTTGATAATGTAAACATTGGTGGTAATAACTGGGGCATGGAAACATTGCACTATCAAAATGATGCGAATTATGCAATGCCGGGCGGCGCATGGAATGGCTACTGTACCAATGCAGAATTTTATAGTTTGTATGATACGTCTTCTGTTTATACTGCAAAAGGTGATAATGTTTACAGAACATATAATGATGAAAGAGCCGGTCAGTTTATTATTGGTCAGCAATACAAAGAGCAGGTTACTTATCCACCAAACGTAAATATGTTATCGTATAGCTCAGATCCGAATTTGAAACTTAAAGATCTTCAAACAAATTTAGATCTTTCTTTCTATGCTGACTTTGATAAGATTAGCAGCCCTGATGGAACGTTCAGGTTGGCAGGGTTAAGAAACATAAAATATTTTCCTGAAGCGGGTGTAAATGTTAGCCAAAGTAATGACATGGTTATTTATCGTTTGGCAGATGTTTACTTAATGCGCGCTGAAGCTTCATTAAGAAATGGTACCGCATCTGCTACAGATCTTGATTATGTAAATGCGGTAAGAGAAAGAGCTTACAGCGGCGATGCTTCGCATGACTGGAAGATGAGCGATCTTACCCTAACCAACATTTATGATGAAAGAGGAAGAGAATTAGCATGGGAAAATTTTAGAAGACAAGATGCAATTCGTTTTGGCACTTTTGGTGATGCACGCAAACCACAAAAAACAAAAGATGCCGATGATCACTGGCAAATATTTCCGATACCGGAAAATCAGCACACCGCCAATCAAAATTTAAAACAGAATCCGGGTTACCCTCCGTTTTAGTGATAAATAATAATAGAGAAAAAAAGCAGTTCTTTAACAGGCTGCTTTTTTAATTTGTGGATATAATTATGAAAAGGACAATATTTTATTTATTGAGTTGTGTAATTGCATTAAATGCCTGTAATACTAAAAATAATATTGCTGTAACAGATGATACGCCGCAATTGTTTCAATCAATGGATTCAACTGAAACAGGAATTGGCTTTATAAACTCAGTAAAAGATTCTGCCAGCTTCAACATATTTAATTTTAGAAATTTTTATAACGGTGGCGGTGTTGGTATTGGTGATATTAATAACGATGGTTTGCCTGATGTGTTTTTCATATCGAACCAGGGCTCTAATAAATTATATCTTAATAAAGGCAATTTTAAGTTTGAAAATATTTCTGCAAAAGCAGCCATACAAAGCATTCATAAATGGCACACAGGTGTTTCAATGGCTGATGTAAATGGTGATGGTTGGCTTGATATTTATATTAGTAACAGCGGCGATATAAAAGGCGAGAATACACAAAACGAATTATACATCAATCAACATAATAATACATTTAAAGAAGAAGCACAGCAATATGGTTTAGCAGATAGCGGCATTGGTACACAAGCTGTTTTTTTTGATTATGATGGTGATGGTGATCTCGATTGTTTTGTGTTAACGAATAGCTTTAGACCTATTGCAAGTTTTGGTTACAATAATCATATAAGAAATGTGCGCAGCGGAAAAGGAGATAAATTATATCGGAACGATAACAATCATTTTGTTGATGTAAGTGCGCAGGCCGGAATTTATGGAAGTGAAATTGGTTTTGGATTAGGTGTTACAGTTGGTGATTTGAATAATGATGGCTGGCCGGATTTATATATATCTAATGATTTTTTTGAAAAAGATTATATCTACATCAATCAGCGCAACGGAACATTTAAAGAAGTGGTTGATGATGCAACAGGTCATGTAAGTCTTGCTTCAATGGGCAGTGATATGATTGATATAAATAACGATGGCTGGCTCGATGTTTTTACAACTGATATGTTACCTGAAAGTGATCAGCGTTTAAAAACAACAACAAAGTTTGATGATTATGATGTGAACAATGCGAAGTTGAAAAATGATTTTCATCATCAATTGCAAAAAAATTGTTTGCAGTTAAATAATGGTGATGGAACGTTTAGTGAGATCGCAGATTATGCCGGTGTTGAAGCAACAGACTGGAGTTGGGGCGCATTGAGTTTTGATTTTGATAATGATGGCTGGAAAGATATTTATGTAAGTAATGGCATAAGTAAAGATTTAACCAACCAGGATTTTCTTGCTTTCTTTGGAAACGATCAAACACGTGAAGGCATCATGCACGGTGGTTTTAATTACAAAGATTTTATTGATAAAATGCCTGTAACACCAATCAGTAATTATGCTTTCATCAATCAAAAAAATCTAACATTTAAAAATGAAAGTAAAGCGCTTGGTTTAAGCACGCCATCTTTCAGCAATGGTGCAGCATATGGAGATTTAGATGGCGATGGCGATCTTGACCTCATCGTAAATAATGAAAACATGCCGGCGTTTGTGTATAAAAATTTATCAAACGAAAAACTGCATCATCATTATTTAAAAATTAAGTTGAAAGGGAATACACCAAATACGTTGGGTTATGGTGCACGTGTTACAATTTATTCAAAAGATAGTGAGCAGGTTTTAGAAGAAATGCCGCAGCGCGGTTTTGAAAGTTGCAGCGATAATGAGTTGATTTTTGGTTTGGGAAATAATAAATCACTTGATAGCCTTGTTGTAAGATGGCCGAATCAAAAACAACAAACAATTCTTCATCCTTCAACAGATACGATGTTGGTTTTATCGCAGGTTAATGCAACAACATCAACGCCGTCATTAAACAAAGACATTCAAGCTTTATATACAAATGTTACAGCGAGTGTAATCAGCGGCAACATAAATCACAAAGAAAATAATTATGTTGATTTTGACCAGGAAAGAATGATTCCAAAAATGCTCTCAACAGAAGGCCCAAAGCTTGCTGTTGCGGATGTAAACGGAGATAAGCTGGATGATTTTTTTATGGGAGGAGCAGAAGATGATACAGCCAAATTATTTATTCAAAAACCTGATGGCACATTTATACAAAGCAAACAATTTGCGTTTGCACAAGATAAAAACAGTGAAGATGTTGGCGCTGTTTTTTTTGATGTGGACGATGACGGCGATAAAGATTTAATTGTTGCAACTGGTGGTAATGAACCGACGAACGAAAGCAACTCATTTATTCGTTTATATGTGAATGATGGCAGAGGAAATTTTACACGCAGCTTTAAAGGCTGGCCTTCGATAAGTTTAAATGCATCATGTGTTTGTGTTGGTGATATTGATGGCGATGGGGAGCAGGATATTTTTATTGGCGCAAGAGATATTCCGGGCGCTTACGGTAAAACACCTTCAAGTGTTTTATTAAAAAATATGGGCAATGCAAAATTTGTTGATGCCACGCAAACCCTTGCTCCTGGCTTATTACAGGCTGGCATGGTTACCGATGCAAATATTGCAGACATTGATAACGACGGAAAAAATGAATTGATAATTGTTGGTGACTGGATGCCTGTAACGATTTATAAATATCAAAACAATCAATTAAAAAAAGCATTGGAAATAGCAAACAGCAATGGCTGGTGGAATTGCTTAACTATTGCTGATATAAACAATGATGGTAAACCCGATTTAATTGCAGGCAACAACGGATTGAACTCAAAAATTAAAGCAGATAAAGAACATCCTGCAACATTATATGTAAACGACTTTAATAGTAACGGCTCAACATTGTGCGTGCCCGTTTATTATAAATCTGATGGCAAAGCATATCCTTTCAATTTGTATGGAGATATGATGATGCAAATGCCATTCTTAAAGAAAAAATTTTTGTACTTCAGTCAATATGCGGGTTTGCCAATTGATAAAATTTGTAATGAACAGCAATTAAGCTCAGCACAAAAATTAACCGTGCAACAAACGCAAACTTGTATGTTTATCAATAAAGGAAATGATGCGTTTGAAATGCAGCCTTTGCCACTGCAAACGCAGCTTTCACCAGTGTTTGCAGTCATTACAGATGATTTAAATGATGATGGCGTTAAAGATTTATTTATGGCTGGAAATTTTTATGGTTTAAAACCGGAAGTCGGACGTTATGATGCAGGCTATGGTTTTACATTGATAAGTGATAAAAATCATCACTTTAATTATATAAAGCCATTGCAAAGCGGTCTATTTGTTAAAGGTGAAGTAAGAGATATAAAAACTATTCAAACTTCAAAAGGAAAATATATTATTGTGGCAAGAAACAATGATGCATTGGAGATCTTCAGAAAAAATAAATAATGCTTTCTTTCAATCACTACAAATTTTTGCTTGTTGTCTTTATCATCTTTACAATGTTTGATTGCAGTAATAACAAGCATCAAAAATTATTGTTTGAAGTATTGCCATCATCCAAAACAAACATACATTTTACAAACACATTGGTTGATCATGATTCTTTAAACATTCTTGATTATCTCTATTATTATAATGGCGGCGGTGTTGCTGCCGGTGATATCAACAACGATGGTTTAACAGATCTGTACTTCACTGCAAACAGCAAAGGCAATAATAAATTATACCTGAACACAGGCAAGATGCAGTTTGAAGATATTACCGCAAAGGCAGGTGTGGCGGGCATTTCAGATTGGAATACCGGTGTTACTATGGCTGATGTAAATGGCGACGGATGGCTTGACATTTATGTTTGTTGTGTTAGCAAGAAGTTGGGCTTGCATGGAAAGAACCAGCTTTATATAAATAATCATAACGGCACATTTACTGATAGCGCCGCTGCATATGGATTAGATTTTGCAGGCTATGCACAACAAGCCGTTTTTTTTGATTATGATCACGATGGTGATTTGGATTGCTTCTTACTTACACAGTCAGCACATTCAAATGAAACGTATGGAGATACTTCTTTGCGCCGGCAAGTAAGTGATGTTGCCGGAAGCAGAATGTTTAGAAATGATATGAATGAAGGCAGAAAAGAGTTTACGGATGTAACATCAACTTGCGGCATTTATTCAAGTGCGTTGGGTTATGGTTTAGGTGTTTCCGTAGCTGATTTAAATAATGATGGCTGGGATGATATTTATGTTGGAAATGATTTTCATGAAAATGATTATTACTATGTGAACAATCATAACGGAACA